>DASVGA010000001.1:0-8456 GCA_036379795.1 Actinomycetota bacterium
GATGTTCAGGCCGTGATCCTCGGGTTCGTCGATCCGGCGATGATCGTGCGCGCGAAGTGTGTGCCCATCGATCGGTACGCCGACGTCGCCCGATCCGGCGTAGGTCTGTCGACGCTGTTCAACGTCGCGATGTCGAACGACCAGTTCGCGTTGCTGCCGGGCTTCATCGACGGACCATCGGGGGACATTCGGCTCCGACCCGATCCCTCCGCGACGGTGCCCCTCGCCTCGATGCCCGGATGGGCGTGGGCGCCGGTCGATCAGTACACGCAGACCGGGGAACCGTTCCCCGCGTGTCCGCGCGCGTTCACCCGTCGTATGGCCGATGCCTTCGAGCATCGAGGTCTCTCGGTGAAGGCGGTGTTCGAGTTCGAGTTCTCCGTCGGAACTCGAAGCGATGACGGCGGGTTCCGTCCGGCGCACCACGGGCCCGGGTACAGCGACATCGCGCTCGTCGCCAACCACGACTTCGCGCTCGACCTCATCACCACCGTGGAAGCGCAGGGCCTCGGCCTGCAACAGTTCCACCCCGAGTACGCGGACGGGCAGTTCGAGATGTCGATCGCTCCGCGCGAGCCGGTGGCGGCGGCCGATGCCGCCATGGTCGTTCGCCAGACCGTGCGCGCCGTCGCGCAACGACACGGTCTGGTCGCCTCGTTCGCGCCGCAGGTCGGTCCCGACACCGGCAATGGCGCTCACACACACCTCAGCTTGTGGGACGGTGACACGAACCTCCTCGCCGGAGGCGCGGGCCCGGCCGGCATGCACGCTCGGGGTGAGTCGTTCGTGGCCGGGATGCTGCACGAGCTTCCAGCGATCGCGGCCGTGACGGTGCCGACGAGCCTCGGGTACGTACGCCTGCAGCCGCATCATTGGTCGGGCGCGATGCAGTGCTGGGGTACGGACAACCGTGAGGCCGCCGTGCGTTTCGTCGCCGGTCCGACGCCCGAGACCGCCGGCGCGGCGAACGTGGAGATCAAGCCGGTCGACGGGACCGCGAATCCATATCTGGCGATGGGCGTGCTACTGGCTGCGGCCCTCACGGGCCTCGACGCGGGTGATCGTCTGCCGCCCTCCACGGAAGAGGACCCCGAGGGGCTCGCGGACGACGTGAAGGACGCGCGAGGGATCCGCCGCCTTCCCGCGTCGCTGCCGGAGGCGGTCGACCGACTCGCAGCGTCGGCGGTGCTCCGTGATGCCATGGGTGAGTTCCTGTTCGAGACCTTCCTCAGTACCAGGAGGGGCGAGGCCGAGCAGTACGCGGGGCTCGACGACGAGGAGTTGATCCGCCGGCTGCGGTGGCGGTTCTGATCGGGGCTCGAGGGCCTCAGGAAGCGAGCGCGATATGGCACGAGTGGATCTCACGGGCGCCGACGTGGTCGACGCGCACTGCCACCCGTTCAGGACGCAGGATCTGCTCGATCGCGAGCCGAGGACGTTCGAGACGAGGTGCATGTTCCTCGGCACGGCCTTGCTGTCCTCCGGCCATGCCCAGCACGAGGCCGCGGCCTTCATCGAGGAGCTGACGGAGTCCACGATGTTCGGTCTCGCCTTGCGCCGGTGGATGGCCCGGCACCTCGGGTGCGAGCCCACCAAGGAAGCCGTGGTCGCCGCCCGTGACGCCGCGCTGCGCGCCGATCCCCCCGGCTACGTCCGCGGATTGCTCCGGTCCGAGAACATCGTGGCCGTCGTCGCAGACGAGGGCTACCCGCAGCCGACGATCGCCCGCGACGAGTTCGAGGCGGCGCTCGGCGGTGTGCCGGTGCATCGGGTTGGCCGGATCGAACCCTGGATCGTGGATGCTCGAGAAGAGGGAACGTTCGACGCGACCGTGCAGCGGTTCGAGGACGCCGTGCACACCGCCGCCGCGGATCCGCGTTTGATCGCCTACAAGACGATCATCGCCTACCGTACGGGGCTCGACATCACCGACCCGACATCGGCCGATGCCGAGGCCGCCTACGCCCGTTGGCGTGGAGATGACTGGCGCGAGACGCGCGAGCACGCCAAGCCGGTGCGCGACTTCCTGCTGCAACGAGCGTTCGCGCTCGCCAAGGAGCACGATCGCGTGTTTCACGTGCACGTGGGGGCGGGCGATCCAGACGTGAACCTCACGCACGCGAAGCCCCAGGACGCCTTCGCCTTCCTCGTTGCACACCAGACCATCCCGATCGTCATGATCCACACGGGGTGGCCGTGGGTGGCCGAGGCGACGTACCTCGGCACGGTGCTGCCGAATATCTACTTCGACCTCTCCGAGCTCGTGCCGTGGGGATGGGGGCAGATCGACTGGTCGCTCGAGATGCTGCTGGGCGCGGTACCAGGCGTGAAGATCCTGCACGGGTGCGACGAGTCCTCGGAACCCGAGATGTTCCCGGTGTCGGCTCGACTGGTGCGTGAAGCGCTCGAGCGGGTACTCGCCACGTTCGTCGATCGCGATTTCCTGTCGGTCGCCGATGCCGAGTCGATCGGACGGGGAGTGCTCGCCGAGAACGTCCGCAAGCTCCACGGCATCTGATGGCGAGCTCGTACCACGCGATCGTCGTCGGCGGGGGCCACAACGGGCTCGTGGCCGGCGCGTACCTGGCCAAGGCGGGCGCTCGCACGGTCGTGCTCGAGGCGAGGAGCACGGTCGGTGGCGCGGTCGATACCAGCGCGCCGTTCCCGAACCACCCCGAGATCAAGGTCTCCACCTACTCCTACGTGATGTCGCTGATGCCGGCGTTCATCATCGAGGAGCTCGGGCTCGCGGACCATGGCTACCGCGTGACGCCGTTCGGGCCTTACTACCAGGCCTTCCCCGACGGGCGCTCGATCACGATCTACGGCGACGACGCCGCGAGGACCCACGAGTCCGTGGCGCGGTTCTCGAAGGATGATGCCGACGCGCTGCCCGAGTACGAAGCGTGGCTCCACGGGGTCACCGAGGTGGTCGGGCCGCTGCTCCACCAGGCGCCCCCGAACGTCGGCTCGATGACCCTCGGCGATCTGCTGGCGCAGTCGAAGGCCGCCTGGGCGATGCGACGCCTGGGGGCCCGTGGCGTCGCCGATGTCACCCGCCTGTTCTCGATGAGCCTGTCGGAGCTGCTCGATCGGTGGTTCGAGTCCGAACAGGTGAAGACGATCATGATGGTCGACGGGTTGATCGGTCAGTGGTCGGGCCCGGACGAGCCCGGTACCGCATATGTGCTGTTGCACCACGCGATCGGCGGCGTGGGAGGCGGCGACAGCCATACCGTCAACTGGGGGTTCCCTCGGGGCGGCATGGGATCGGTCGCGGCGTCGATCCACGATGCCGCACGCTCGTTCGGATGCGAGATCCGCACCGAGGCGCGGGTCCACCGGATCCTCGTCGAGAACGGACGCGCTGTGGGCGTCGCGCTCGACAGCGGGGAAGAGTTGCGCGCGCCGGTCGTCGTGAGCTGTGTGCACCCGAAAGTGGCGTTCCTCGATCTGCTCGATCGCGACGAGCTTCCGGCAGAGTTCGTCTTCGACATCGAGCGATGGAAGACGCGATCGGGCGTGGTGAAGATCAACGTGGCGATGAGCGAACTACCCGATTTCGTGGCCGACCCCGGCAGCGATCTGCAGGATCACCACACGGGGTCGGTCGAGCTCTGCCTGTCACGCGAGTACGCCGAGCGGGCGTTCCAGGACGCGCACCTGGAGCATCGGGCAGCGACGGCGCCGTTCGTCGACGGGGCCATCCCCACGACGATCGACACCGAGCTCGCGCCCGAGGGCGTGCACGTGTTCTCGATGTTCAGCCAGTGGGTTCCCCACGAGTGGAGCAAGGACCCCCATCGCGAGGAGCTCGAGGCCTACGCCGACCGTGCCATCGACGGCTACACACAACTTGCCCCGAACTTCCGCGACGCGGTGATCGACCGACAGGTCATCGGTCCGTACGACATGGAGCAGGAGCTCGGGCTGATCGGGGGCAACATCTTCCACGGCGAGCTCACGGTCGATCAGCTCTTCCACATGCGGCCGTCGCCGGGCTATGCGGACTACCGGACGCCCATCCGGGGTCTCTACCACGGATCGTCGGCCACCCATGCGGGCGGCGGCGTCAACGGCGTGCCCGGCTGGCAGGCGTATCGCGCCGCCCGCGCGGACCAGCGACGCTGAGCGACCTCAACGAGGCTGCCAGTCCGGGAAGAAGTCGATCCGACCGAACGTCTTCTGCACCCGGACCGACCCATCGTCGCGCATGACCCACACGCCGATGCGACCGTCGTTGCCGAGGCGGTTGAAGGCGATCCTCCGTCCGTTCGGTGAGAAGGCCGGCGAGAATTCGTCCTGTTTCGTGTCGGTCAGCCGGGTCTCGTTCTGACCGTCGGCATCCATCACCCAGATGTTGCCGTTGCGGGAGAAGACGATGCGCGTGCCGTCGGGCGACCAATCGGGACGCTCGTCGGCGCGACGTCCGCTCGTGAGGCGCATCCGACCCGACCCATCGGGGTTCATCACCCAGATGTCGTCCACGGCAGCTCGGTCGCTCGTGAACACGATGGATCCGCCGTCGGGCGACCACTCGGGGAACGCGTCGAAGGCCGTGGTCGTGGTGAGACGGGTGCGGTTCGATCCGTCGGCATCCATCACCCAGATGTCCCCGAACGTGTCGGCGGCGTTCGAGGTGTACGCGATCCGGGTGCCGTCGGGGGACCAGGCCGGCCAGGTCTCCTGAACGCTCGGGTTGGAGGTGAGACGGGTGCGGTTCGATCCGTCGGCATCCATCACCCAGATGTCGCAGTTGAACAGCTTGCCGCCTCGGCAGCGCACGAACGCGACCCGGGTGCCGGAAGCGTTCCAGTCGGGCATCGACTCGTTCATGTTCGGTGTGTGCGTGAGCCGGTTGGTGCCGGTCACGCCGGCGTGGACCACCCAGATGTCGACCTGCCCCCTCGAGTTCCGGCCGAACGCGATGTCGCCGTTCCTGCCCGGGAACGCCGCGTTGGCGATCGGACCCGGTCCGAGCAGGCACGCGGTGACGACGAAGCAGACGATCCGCGTGTTCCGGCGCACGATCCCTCCTTCGAGGGCCTTATGGGCTGGCGCTCATCCTACGCCTTCGGCTGCCTCGGCTGCCTCGGCATCTGCTTTCGTCCGATGGACCGCACCGTCGGGATGCTCCGCAGGAGCGTAGATCGAGTAGAGCTTCACATCGTCGGGGCCGACGTTGGTCACGTTGTGCCACACGCCCGCCGGCACGATGAACGCCCAGTCGTCCTCGACCTCGTGGGTCTCGTCCACAGCATGCTCGGTCCGCCCGAGCTCGACCCTGGCTCGGCCGTGCTCCATCCTCAGGAACTGGTCGAGGTGTCCGTGACGCTCCCATCCGATCTCCTCGCCCGGGCCGAGCTGCATCAGCGTCAGCTGCAAGTGCTCACCGGTGTACGCCACCGTGCGGAAGTTCGAGTTTCCGAGGGTACGTTGGGTGATGTCGTCGACCCATCCGAGCATCTGCTGCCTCCTTCCACCCGTTCCACCCGATACTAGGTGTCACGAGGACGCGGGAGGCCGATCGGTGTCTCGGGTCACCTCGTCGCGGGCTCCGCGGTCACGACAGCCACATCGCGTCGTCGCTGACGAGAAGGCCGTCGACGACCGCTCCATCGTGCGTGGGCGCCCCGACGCGGAATGCGAGCCAGCCGCCCATCCCGGCGATCAACACCCCTGCCGCGCCGAGGCCGAAGGCGAACAACGCCGAGGTGATCCAGCCGCTGCTCGCGAAGGGGTGGATCACGGCCGAGAAGAGGAACCCCGCACAGCCGGCGAGCATCAGGCCCCCGACGGACCATGCGGCGAGGGCGGCCACGATCGTGATGCTCCGTCGGATCATGCACCGTTGGGTTCCCGCTTCCACACGGCGCCACGCTCGGCCGAAGGTCTCGTCTTCGGGGCCACATGGCGTACCCGATGCGTCGGCCGTCGCCGCAGTCTTCACACGACCGTTACCTGGTGGGCCCGGTGCCGAGGAGGTCTCTCGGTAGGCTTGGCGCATGGGTTCTACGATGGGCATCTACCAAGGAAGCGAGCGCTCCGAGCGAGCTGTGCTCGCGATGGTCGCGCACGACGAGAAGAAGGACGACCTGCTCCGCCTCGCCGGCCGGTACCGCTCCACGTTGTCGAACCTCCGCCTCGTCGCGACCGGCCACACGGGAGGCCAGATCGCCGAAGAGCTCGGTCTCGAGGTGGAACGGGTCCATAGCGGCCCCGAGGGCGGCGATCTCGAGATCGGCGCCCGCATCGTGGCCGGCGACGTCGACGCGGTCGTCTTCCTGCGGGATCCCCTCACGTCACACCCGCACGAGCCCGACATCCAGGCGTTGCTCAAGGTGTGTGACATCCACGGCGTGCCGCTCGCGACGAACCTTGCCTCAGCAGAGATCCTGCTGCGCTCGCTCTCGCAGGCGATGTGGTGGGGTCGCAGCGCAGCTGTCGCTGTGCACTCCGGGCCCTAAGCCTCCGGTCTCCGTCTTCCGCGTCCCTCTGGCGTCCCTCAGTCGTCGTGGCCGTACCCGTTCCCCTTGCCATTGCCATGGCCGTTGCCGTTGCCGTTCCCGTGCTCGTCGCCTTCCTCGTCGGTCTCGTACTCCTCGTCGCCCTCCGAGGACTCGGGATCGAGGCTCGGACTGACGGTCGGGCTTGGGGAAGCGGTCGAACCGGGCAACAGCGAGAGCTGTACCGCGACCTCGCGAGCGGACGCGAGGATGACGTCGGCCCGCTCGGGATCGATCGACCCCTCGTCGCGGAGTCGGACGACGTCGCGCTCGAGCGCGCGCAGGGCCTGCCTCGCTGCCTGCACATCGGCGGCGTCGACGGCGGCGCGCACCTCGTCGAGCTGCACGCTCATCCGGCGGGCAGCCGACGGTGCGATCATGTCGCCCGGGTCTGCGCATGATGCGGATGCGAGGGCGACGATGGCGACGATGGGGAGGGAACCGGCCCGAGCGAGGCGACGAGGCATCACGGGGAGACGGCCTCCTCGAGCCGATCGAGCGCGTCCTGCAGCGGGGGAGGAACGCTCCCGGACGGGGGAGCCGACGAGCTCACGGTTCGGTCGGGCCGCACCGGCGGGGGCCCGTTGCCGGGGAGCAGCGCGAAGACCGCGATCGTGAGCACGCCGATCGTGAGTACCGCGGCGATCAGCACGGCGCCGAGCACCGCGCGAGGGCTCCAGCGCCGACCCTCCACGTGATCGAGTGAGGCGTCGTCAGCCGGCGGGATCGGCGTGTCGGCCGGTGCTCGGTTCGCACGCGGCTCGGTTCCCCTCGTCGGGCCGGCAACCTGAGGCAGGGTGAGCGTCGCCGTGGGGGGTTCGATGCGTTCGGTCGGCGTGGGATCGATCGGCTGCGTCTGGGCGACATCGACGTCGACGTGGGGTGTGTGTCGGGTCACCGCGTCGGCCATCTCCTGCGCGGAGCCGAACCGGTCCGCGGGGTCGAGCGCCATCGCTCGTTCCACGAGTTCGCCGAACGGCCGAAGCGCGTCGGGAAGCAGTGAGGTCAACGCCTCGTGCTCACCCTCGCGGACCCGCATCGCCACCGCGACGGGGTGCTCGTCGTCGAACGGCCTGCGTGCGGTGAGCGCCTCGTACATCAGCACGCCGACGGAGTACAGATCGCTCCGCACGGTCGCCGGTTCACCGGTCACGCGCTCGGGAGCCATGTACGCGGGACTGCCGAGCACGTCGTTGGTTGCGGTCAGGGTGAGGTCGGAGTCCGCCACCTTCGCGATGCCGAAGTCGGCGACCTTCCAGCTCCCATGCGCCGTCGACAGCACGTTGCTCGGCTTCACGTCGCGATGGATCAGGCCGATGCGGTGCGCGGCACCGAGCCCCTCGAGCACCTGGCACGCCATCCCACTGACGGCCTCGACGGGCATCGGGCCCCGTTCGAGCTCGTCGGCGAGGCTCCGACCTTCGAGGAGCTCCATCACGATGAAGGGGTGCCCGTCGTCGACGCCGCTGTCGAAGACCGTGACGACGTTCGGATGGATCACCTGCGCGGCTGCCCGCGCCTCGGCCTCGACGCGAGTGCGCATCGCGGGGTGATGGGCCACATCACCCCGCAGTCGCTTCAACGCGACCTCACGCTGGAGCTGCTGGTCCCACGCGGCGTAGACCTCGCCCATGCCGCCGCGGCCGATCATGCCACGCAAGGCGTAGCGACCGGCGATCGTGGAAGACGAACGTTCAGCATCCATGGACGTCGCGGTCTTTCCCTCCGGAGCCGGCCGTCAACCGCAGCCCCCTCGTTGGCCCAGGGCTCGGGCGAGCACCCTCGATGCGGTTTCGGCTCTCCGCCCGCGAACCTGAAACGCAGGACCGGCCCCGCGGCGGCTCGCTAGCCGCGGCCTCGACGAAGGCTCGCGTGAGGAACCGGCCCCGGCGGGGGTGGATCGGGGGCGGGGCCGGGTTCGACCCCGGCGGCGTCGAGCTTCCGGGCGCG
>DASVGA010000002.1:0-2679 GCA_036379795.1 Actinomycetota bacterium
CTTGGTGTAATATGACGCGGCGATGCTCAAGCGACTCGACAAGGACGCCGCGGCCGTGGCTGCGCTCGACGACGCCCTGAGACGACGGATGTACCTCGAGATCCGTGCTCGGCGCAGACCCGTCTCTCGCGAGGAGGTCGCCGAGGCCGTGGGCGTTTCACGCAAGCTCGCCGCCTTCCATCTCGACAAGCTCGTCGACCGTGGGTTGCTCGTTGCCTCCTACGCCCGGCCACCGGGTCGTGGAGGTCGGGGCGCCGGGCGAAGCGCGAAGTACTACGAACCCTCCGACCGGCAGGTTGATGTCTCGATCCCCGAACGCACCTACGACGTCATGGGAGCGATCCTCGCGAGGGCGATCGAGCGAGAGGGCCCCGACGAAACGGCGCGCGTCGCGGCCGAGCGGTTCGCTCGTGAGCTCGGTGAAGAGATCGGGCAGGCCGAGCGGGAACGGCGACACCTGCCGCCGCCTGGTGCAGAGCGCGCCATATCGGTCACGACCGAGGTGCTCTCCGATCGCGGTTACGAGCCGTACACCGATGAGCGTGCGGTGCGTCTACGCAGCTGCCCCTTCCACGAGCTGGCCGAGCAGAGTCGTGATCTCGTCTGCGGACTGAACCGGGAGCTCGTACAAGGGATCGTCTCGGGCCTGGGCAACGAGACGCTCGACGTGGCACTGGCGCCTGTGCCGGACGAGTGCTGCGTGCAGCTCCGGCCCCCGCTCGCTGCTCGAACCAAACGGATCGCGCCAATGCCCGACGGCTCCTAGGCGACGGGTGCGAGCATAGGAAGGCGCCGTCCACAGGCGGCGCCTTCCCTGCTCTTCGTCCCTACCCTCTACGCGGGCAGACGATAGGCCCATGACGCCTCGACGAAGGTGTCGGCGTCGTCGGCGGGCGTGCTCCACACGATCTTGAAGCCGTACCTGCTTCCCCCGGTGCTACCGGGAACGATCGACACGCCGTGGACGTCGACGGCGTTGTCCCCGTTCGAGATGTAGATGCAGACCTTGTCCGCCGGGGCGGTCGGAACCTGGTATGTGCCTGTGCAGGCAACGTCGGCCTCGTCGCTGCTGACCACACCCGCAGGTGCCTGGTTGTCGACGACGGCGACGTCACCATCGCTGATGGCCGTGGCGGCTCGACGTGTGAGGCTCGCCAGCGCTCCCCAGTCATCGCCGCCAGCGCTGGCGATGCCATGGAAGTCGCCGCCGATGACCCCTCGGATCGTCCGCCCTTCACGGCCTGCGCTCGCCGGTTCAAGGCTGAGAGCGATCATGGTCACGAGCACGGCGAGCGTGCTTGCGATAGCTGCGATGCGCTTCTTCGACATCCAACTCCCCCTCTTGCTCGGTCGGCGGTTCCACCGACGAGCCGCCGGACGGCTCGGCAGCGGTCCCTCTCATCGCACCGAACCACCGCCCCGGCACCCATCACCCCTCCTTTCCGCTGCATCTCCGCTCGTCGGACCGGGGGGTGCTCCGTGAGCGAACGGCGCCCGCGCGCGCCCGCGATGGGATCGCGTGGGCCGCCCTGCCGGGACCGTGGTCCCTGGGTTGGGTTGCGTCTACAGCACACCCTAGCCTGGTTCCTGCACATGTGCATAGGGGCAACCGCGCGGAGTGCCCGCGCGTGATCCACCCGGGACTACTGCCCGGCGTCAGTAGCCGGGGCGTGTCCTCGCCTTCTCGGTGATGGCAGCACCTGCCGGATCGACCACGTACCACACGTCGCCGACGCCTTGGCCGTTGATGTCGCCGGCAGCTTCGTCGGAGGCGAAGTAGTAGAGGGGCTGGCCGTCATAGGTGACCTGCACCTCACCGTCGTCGCGTTCGGTCGTGCCGAGCAGCGCTTCTTCGACGCCGTCTCCCGCGACGGGCGCGTCGTCGATGAGCGCCGGCCATGCCGTCGCGCAGTCGTCGTAGCACGTGCTCGACCCGTCGGTATCCGCCTCGAACAGGTACAGGGTCATGCCGTCGGCGTCGACGAGGATCGACCCGAGGTCCGAGTCGGCGACGTGCACGGTGGCGGTTTCCGAAGCCGGGCTCTCCTGCGCCGCCGTGGAGCTCGTTCCCGAAGCCGGCTCCGACGCCCCGTCGCTGCAGGCGGCGAGCGTCGTACCGAGCGCGACCCCGAACCCCAAGACCCGCGATGCACCGATCCGCATGTCGTTCCCTCCCGTCGTCGTGTCAGCAGGGATACGGACGGGGTACGGCCGGCGTTCAAGCGGCTCACGCCTTTCGAACCGATCGGTCGACGTGCCCGTACCCTTCGCAGGGACGATGGACTCCACGAGATCCGATCTCGACGAGCAGGACCTCCGAGCGGCGTACGCCGCCCACGCAGGGGAGATGTTCGGGTTCGCCGTGCGGTCGCTCGACGATCGGGGCCTCGCGGAGGAAGCCGTGCAGGAAGCGTTCGTTCGGGCGTGGCGGTTCGGGGATCGGTTCGACCCTCAGCTCGGCACGATGCGCACGTGGCTCTTCGCGATCCTGCGGCACGTGGTGATCGACATCGCGCGCGCCCGAGCGGTCCGGCCGGAGCCGGCGTCCGATGAGGCCATCGAGCGGGCGACCGACGGCGCTGCGTCGTCGGAGGACCGGCTCGAACAGGCGCTGCTGGCGTGGCAGATCGAGGAAGCGCTCCGGCGGATCGGTGACGACCATCGCAGGGTGGTGCTGGA
>DASVGA010000003.1:0-2094 GCA_036379795.1 Actinomycetota bacterium
CCGCCGAAGGATGGATCCAGCGAGCCGTCGACCGCGTAGCGGACGACGGCGACGCGGGCGTTCGGGCCGCCAAGCCCCTTCGTTCCGGCGACGACGATCTTGCCGTCGGGCTGGAGGGCGACGGCGAACCCGTGGTCCTCGAACCGAGTGAGGTCCGTGCGAACGATCCCTTCGCCGCCGAACGTCGGGTCGAGGTCCCCCGGCGCCGACGTCGCGGCTGGCACGGCCGAGAGGATGAGCGCGAGCGCCGATATGAGCGGCAACATCGCGCGGCGGAACATGCACGGAACCTAGGCCCGAGACGCGCGAAAGGTCAACCCTTGGAGCATGTCCTACGGGGCCTCCGCGGACGAGAACCCTGCGCTCTGACCGGCCGACCACTGCAACGGCGTCCGCACCGGCAGCGACCGGGCAGACTCACCTCGTCTCCCCGCTATCTCATCACCCCGCGGGGCACTGGCGTGCCCGGCATCCCGAACACGATGCTGTACACGAGCTCGAGCCGGCGCCGGTCATGATCGAGCGATCGTTCGTCGGCAAGCTGTTCGGAACAGGTGTCAAGGATCAGCCGGAGCTGTGTCCAAGATCAGGTGACGCCGGAACGTCCAGCGTCACCCGAAACACGACACGCGAGAGTGCCCCCGGGAGTGTCTGGTTGCACGACATAGTTCCGGGCTGTCTCGCGTCATCGTGCCGACCTCACGACGAGGGGGTCGGCGATGTCGCTTGCGGAGCTCGTGGTCACGGCGGTCAGGCTGGAGGGTCGGACGAAGGCCGAGGTCGCCCGCGACTACGGCGTCTCACCGCGGTGGGTCTACGAGCTGTGCCGGCGGTTCGACGCGGCCGGTGCGGCGGGGCTCGAGCCGAGGTCGCGTCGGCCGCGATCGAGCCCGCGGCGAACACCGGAGGCGATCGAGGACGAGATCGTCTCGCTCCGCAAGCACCTGAGCGACCTCGGCGTCGACGCCGGCGCCCACACGATCGAGGTGCACCTGCGGCGTCGACATCCGAACGACCCGTTGCCATCGGTCGCGACGATCTGGCGGATCTTGGTGCGCCGTGGCTTCGTCACCCCGCAGCCCCAGAAGCGACCACGGAGCTCATGGATCCGGTTCGAAGCCGACATGCCGAACGAGCGGTGGCAGGCCGACATCACGCACTGGCGCCTCGACGACGGGACCGAGGTCGAGATCTTGAACCAGATCGATGACCATTCCCGCCTGCTGGTGGGCTCCGATGCCCGGGCGGTGTTCAAGGCCGCCGATGTCGTCGCGAGCTTCCACGTCGCCGCTGCGGCGCACGGGGTGCCGGCGAGCCTGCTCACCGACAACGGAGCCGTGTTCACCGCGGCGCCGCGCGGAGGGCGATGCCTGCTCGAGCTCGAGTGCGACCGAGCCGGGATCCGCCACGTGAACTCTCGCCCCTACCATCCGCAGACCTGCGGCAAGGTCGAGCGGTTCCATCAGACCCTCAAGCGCTTCCTCGCCAAGCAGGACCCGGCGAGCACGATCAGGGAGCTCCAGGACCAGCTCGACCGGTTCCGCACCTACTACAACGAGGTCCGCCCGCACCGTGCGATCGGCAGGCGCACACCGGCCGAGGCGTTCGGCGCGCGACCGAAGGCGACCCCCCGGGGCATGCGACGGGAGGTCGCCCCGCACGTGCGGGTGCGCAGGGACAAGGTCGACATCGCCGGACGGATCACGCTTCGCCACGACTCACGGCTGCACCACATCGGCCTCGGCCGGCGCTTCTCGGGGCTCCGGGTGATGGCCCTCGTCGACGGGCTGCGGGTGCGCGTGATCACCGAGGACGGTGAGCTCATACGGGAGCTGATCTTGGATCCCAGACGCGACTACCAGCCGCACGCCGCGCCCCGAGACATGGAACCATGACGCGAGACACGTCGGCACGATGTCGTGAGACATCACAGAGTGGGCCGGGCAGGATTCGAACCCGCGACACGAGGGTTAAAAGCCCCCTGCTCTAACCAGGCTGAGCTACCGGCCCCGCAACGCTCGAGGCTCGCGCCTCGATCGACCCCATCCTATGGACGCCCGGGTCTCACGCGCCGCGACCGTACCCGTTCGTGAT
>DASVGA010000004.1:0-5464 GCA_036379795.1 Actinomycetota bacterium
TCAGCGTGACGAGAACGAGGTCTGCTTCGTCTGCAGCCTTCCGTACGTGATGTTCGAGCGACAAGGCATCTCACCGGCGGAGCCGATCGCGGCGCCGGTGCTTGTGGGGGAGCGGTACGAAGGCCGCCCCATCTACTTCTCCGACGTGATCGTGCACCGGGATAGTCCCTACCGATCGTTCGCCGGCCTCCGCGGAGCGACCTGGGCCTACAACGAGTCCCTGTCGCACTCCGGGTACGGCATCACCCGGTACCACCTGGTGAGCCTGGGTGAGACCCACGGGTTCTTCGGCGAGGTCATCGAGGCGGGCTTCCACGAGAAGTCGATCGAGATGGTCGTCAGCAGGGATGTCGACGCGTCCGCCATCGATTCACAGGTGCTCGCCGTCGCGCTCCGCGACGATCCGGCGCTCAGAGAGCGTCTGCGGGTCATCGACGCGCTCGGACCGTCCACCATCCAGCCCGTGGCGGTCTCCAAACGGGTGCCCGCCGCCCTGCGAGAGGAGATCCTCGGCGTGCTGCTCTCGATCGGTGAGGACCCTTCGTGCCGGCCTCGACTCGACGCGGGCATGGTTGAGCGGTTCGTGCCGGTCGACGCAGCCTCATACGACGACATCCGGATGATGGTTGACGCCTGCGAGGCCGCCGGGTTCACGCGCATCCGCTAGGACGGCAGCTCGACCGAGGGGCTCTCTCGCATGCCGAGTGAAGCGAAGATCGAGTCGGCCTTGCTCGCGGCGAGGGCTGCCTCGCCGATCTTGCCCGACGCCTCCAGCGACCGCGCGAGCCCCGCAACTGCGTGCGCCTGCTCGAAACGGCCGCCCCACGCTTCCCACTCGGCTTCAACCTGCCGGAACCCGAGCGACGCGGCGTCGACATCGCCGCTCGACTCGGCGAGCAACGCGTGGCAGGACGCCACGGCCAGGCGGGTGCGGCGCACGTACACCTCGCGCTCGCCGATGATGCGCTCGGCGAGGTCCGTCTCGCCCGTGGCGGTCAGCAGGCGCACGAGCTCGGGCAGGTAGAGCTCGCGATACTCCGACGGTCCATCTCGCGTCGCGGTGTCGAACTCCTCCACCAGCGCGAGGGTGCCGGCATGGTCGCCGGCGCTCGCGCGTGCTACCGCCGCGACCATCAGCGTGGGGGCAAGCACCTGGAGATCCTGGATCTCCCGCGCGATCGGAAGGGCTCGGGCGGTGAGGTCCGTTGCCGTCGCTGCATCGCCGCGGTGCGCGAGGATCCGGGCGCGGTAGACGTCGGCGACGGTGGCGATCTGCGTGTCGCCGTGCTCAGAGGCCCAGGACGTGAGGAGGGCCGCCTCGCGGAGCAGTTCGTCCCACAGTCCGGCGTCGAACCGCAGCCAGAGCCCCTCGGCCCTGGTCCACATGCCCTGGCCTTCGATGCCACGCCGGCGGCACAGATCCACCGTCGCCCGGTTCATCGGCAGCGCCACCGATGGGCCGTCCTGCAGCCCGACCCACTCGAGCAGGTAGGAGTGTGACGTGACGATGTCGATCGCGACCCCCGACGCGTCGGCGATCCGCAGCGCCTCTCGAAGGTCCTCGACGCCGTCGAGGTCACCCGTCTCGCACCTCGCGTTGCCCCGAAGGTGCAGGGCCATGAGCGTGACCGACTGCGTGCGCGGAAGCTCGAGCGCTCGATCGGCCCACCGACGCGACTCGTCGGATCGGCCCGCCAGCATCGCTTCCTCGGAGCGGCATGCGTAGAGCTCGGCGAGCTCTTCCTGCGCGTCGGGGTCCCGTTCCACCAGCGCGATCGCCGCCTCGAGGGCCTCGTGTGCACGGCGCGTCTCCCCGCGCAGCCCGAGCTGGTAATAGACGCGCCGCAGCGCCCTCGCCGCGAGTCGGTGGTCGCCCGCATCCATGGCTTCACGGCGCGCCAGCTCGTACTGCTCGAGGGCCTCGTCGCTCGTCATGCCTCCCGATCGCCATCGCAGCACCGTGGCGTCGCGGCGGATCAAGGCTCGCTGCGCCCCCGGTGGGGCGAGCGCGAGCGCCTGCTGGTAGTACCCGGATGCCCGCTGGGCATCGAGCGAGACCTGGCGCTCGGCTGCGAGCACCAGGCAGCGCAGCGCGACGGTCTCGAGCGCCGGCACGTCGTCGTCGAGACCGGAGGCGCGGGCCAGGTCGAGCGCTCTCGTGGCGTGGGAGGCCATCAGATCGGCCCGAGCCGCCATGCCGTCGTCGGAGAGGTGCTCGAGCCACTCCGTGACCGAGCGGTGCAGATGCGAACGTGCCGGCCTCGGGAGGCGCCCGTAGGCAACGTCGCGGATCAGCCCGTGTGCGAACGACAGCTCCGTCTCCGAGGGCACAGAGCTCGCCGACGACCGCCGGATCAGCCCGCGTCGCTGCAGCGTGTGCAGCGACGACTCGAGGTCGGGAACCTCGGGTGCGATCGCCTCGAGCGTCCCCATCCAGAAGCGATCGCCGATCACCGCTGCGGCCTGCAGGACGGCCCGCTCGGGCGGGTCGAGGGCGTCGAGGCGGGCCGCGATCAACGCCTGCACGGTGTCGGGGACCGCCGCATCGGGGGAGTCCACGCCGCCGACGGCGCCGAGCCCGCGATCCTCGAGCATGTGCACGAACTCGCGAGCGTACAGCGGGTTGCCGGCGGCCCGTCGCATCAGCGTGTCGCTGTCGTCGGGCGACATGACCGAGCGCACCAGGAGCGATCCGAGCAGTCCGGCCATCTCGTGGTCGGTCAGCGGTGAGAGCGAGATCGTCGTGGCGTGGGCGACCCCGGCTGCCCATCCTGCTCGCCGCGCGTAGAGCTCCGGCCGCGCCGTGCACATGAGGAAGAGCGGCACCCCGGGGGCCCGTTCCATCAGGCGCTCGAGGAAGTCGAGCATCGCGTCGTCGGCCCAGTGGAGATCCTCGACGACGATCGTGAGGGGCGCCCGCTCGGCGTTCGCCTCGAGGTAGCGGGCCCACGCTGCGTACGACTCGTCGGTGTCTGCGGGGATGTCGGCCTCGGTCGATCCGATCAGCGGGCGGAGCCTCGCGGACAGCCATCCCCGATCGTCGGTATCGAGGTCGAGGTCTGCGATCTCGGCGTCGAGCCGGGTCACAGCCTCGCCGACGGTCTCATCGAGCGCGATGCCGGCGATCGAGCGCACGATCTCGCCGAGCGCCGCGAACGTGATCGATTCTCCGTACGGGCGGCAGTGGCCCCGATGCCACGCGTGGTCTGCGTGCGTCGTCCGGATGTGATCGCGCAGATCGCTCACGATCCGTGTCTTGCCGATGCCCGGCTCGCCGACCACGGTCACGAGCCGGGGCGTCCGATCGTCCATCGTGCGCTGCAGCAGGTCGTGCAGCAGCTCGCGCTCGCGAACCCGCCCGACGAACGGCGGCGGGTCGTCCTCGTCGCGGTCGGGGCTGTCGTCGCGGAGGGATGTCGCCACCCACGCGACCAGCGGCTCGGCTTTGCCCTTGACCGAGGTCGCCGGCAGCGGCCGGTAGTCGACGACGTGCCTCGTGGCGCGTTCCGTCGGTTCGCCGACGATCACCGACCCCTCCGGCGCGAACCCCTGCAGCCTCGATGCGGTGTTCACCACGTCGCCCGCGACGCGTTCTCCGACCACGGGGCCTTCTCCGACGGTGACGAGCGCTTCCCCGGTGTGCACGGCGATGCGCACTGGGAGCTCGCCGTCCGCGAACCGATCGCGGATCGCGAGGGCTGCTCGAACCGCTCGCTCCGCGTCGTCTTCGTGGGCTACCGGCGCGCCGAAGACCCCCATGGCGGCATCGCCGATGAACTTGTCGAGGGTGCCGCCGAACCGCTCGATCTCCTGCTTCGCGGCCCTGTGGAACGGAACGAGGATCCGGCGTACGTCCTCCGGATCGGCTCGGTCGCTGTGCTCGGTGAAGCCGGCGAGGTCGGCGAACACGATCGTGACGAGACGGCGTTCCTCGAGCGGAGGGGGCGCGGCCTCACCGTGGATCTCGGCCGCGGGTGCGTCGCCGAGCGCCGCTCCGCACGAAGGACAGAACCGTGCCTGCGGCGACACCTCCGCGCCGCAGACCGGGCAACGCCGTGCGAGCCTCGTGCCGCACGAAGCGCAGAAGCGCGCAGCATCGTCGTTGGTCGTCCCACACGCCGGGCAGGTCGTTGCCACCGATCGAGTGTATCGACGGGTCGGAACGACCTCGGACGCAGGCCCCCGGGCGCGCGGACCTCAGGCGGGGGCGATGTGCGCGTTCCCATCGGCGTCGGCCCGAACGGTCACTCGCTGTCCGGTGCTGAGCGCCGGCGCCGGCGCGACGACCACGGGCACGGCGATGCCGTAGAGGGCTTCGGCGACGATCGCTCCCAGCAACACGATCGGGTCGGCCTCCGCGAGCACCACCGCCGCGGGCGCGGTACCGGCCCTGATCGCCTCGGCCAGCACGTAGGAGCTCGAGCTGGAGCCGCGGCCCGACCGCATGACCAGCACCGTCGCCGTGAGCGAGGCGCCCACCTGCGGATGATGGGCGTCGATCAGCCTTCCTGTCTCGGGGTCGAGCCCTCCCCAGAAGCTCAGCGGCTCGGCGAGCACGAGGACTTCACCGGTAGCGAGACCCGGAGCGAGTGCGCGCGCGCTTCCTTCGGTCATGCGCCCCACGCTCGCTCATCGCGGACGAGCCGGGCCGACACCGCCGACTCGACGCATTCCTCGAGCGTGGCGAACGCGACGTCGAACCCGAGGTTGCCGGGCGCGTACCAGGCCCACTTGCCTGAGTTCGTGACGACTGGTGTTGCCGTCCGCTCGATGATGGGCGTGACGTAGGTGCACGTGTCGGTGACGACCGTGACGCCCGCTTCCTCGAGCTCGGCAGCCGTGCGGGGAACCTGCGCCAGCACGTCGCGACCGGTGTTGACGTAGACGGGGATCGCGAGGGTGCGGCCGTGCACCAGCTCCGCCAGCCGCTCGAGCTCCGCGCCGGAGCAGTGGGGCGTGCCGAGGCTCACGCTCCCGACGGCGGCGCCGACCTGAACGGTCGAGAGCTCATCGCGCGCCGCCCGCAGCGCATCGAGATCGATCTGCACGTCGAGGGCGGGTTCGGCTCCCGCGGTGGCGGCCTCGAGCGTCGGCGCCTCGGGGGTGATGCCCACCGCGTGGAACATGGCGACCGAGCCCGACGACGCCGCCGCGGCACCCAGCGCCTTCAGCTGGTCCTCGGTCGTGTCTGCGGGAAGCCCGGTGATCGCCGGCACCGTGGAGCCGGTCGCGCGCCCCACGATGTGACCGACGGCCGCGAACGCAGCCTCGTCGCTCCACAACGGCTCGGGCACGTCTCGGACCCTGAAGATCGCGCGGGCACGACGCTCGCCGTCGAGGTGCAGGCCGGCGGCCGGGGCGCGACCCGTGATCGCGCAGCAGATGTCGATGAAGTCTCCGTATCGCCCCGTGCGCGCTCCGAGCACCGAGTTGGCGAACACGATCGCGTTCGACTCCGCCCACG
>DASVGA010000005.1:0-4666 GCA_036379795.1 Actinomycetota bacterium
CCTTGCGCTCCGTCGGCGGCATCCAGCAGTTCGCCCACGGATGACCCGCCGAACGAGGTATGCGCGATCAGCCGGTTCAGCAGCGCTGCGGCACGGTCGTTCTCGGGGGTGACGGCCACCACCACGTAGAGGCCGGATGCCGGGATGCCCACCTCGCGGACAGGACCGTATCCGGGCGCGGCGACGAAGTACGCCCAGCGCGTCGAGACCCCGCCGACGGTGCACGTTCCCTCTCCTCGCGCGACGAAGTCGCCGGGTGTCGACGATGCCGCGGAGAACGTGGGCCTCCGATCGACGAATACGTGACGTGGCTCCGCCTCGCAGCGATGGGAGTGTGTGAGGCTCGACAGGAGCGGGCCGGTGGCGGCCAGGTAGTAGAAGTCCGAGGGCATCCCGACCCTTGTCGCGTCGACCCACGTCGCCGACATGCCGGCGACGCCCCCGCTCATGCGACTCCAGCGGGCGGGGTCGGGCGACGCCTGGAAACCCCCACGGAACGATCCGCCGGCCGGCGGATGGGCCTGCCACCCGTCCGGCACGATGGCGCTGACCGCGCCCGCGGTCACCTGTGTGAAGGGGGTGGGTGACGCAAGGATCTGGATCGGGGCTTCGACGTGTGGCGGGTCGACCGACCGGGGTGCTGTGCACCCGCTGCCCACGAGGGCGATGGTGATTCCGATCAGGGTTCTCCGCACGCGACCTCTCGTGGGAGCTTAGGCGACGCGGACCCTGTGCGCTAGGGGTCGGTATGGGGCGTCGAGTCGAGACCGGCGTGGGTTCCCCGGTCGCGATCGGGAACCGGGATGCAGAAGGATGCGCGCGTCCCGCCCCCCGGCAGCGGGTCGGTCCACAGCGTCCCACCGTGCTCGATGATGAGCTGTCGAGCAAGGTGGAGCCCGACGCCAACCCCGGCCTTCTCCTTGCGCAGCACACCTTCTCCGGTCGAGAAGGGCTCCTCGAACGATCGTCTTGCCACTGTGCGAGCGAGTCCCTCACCGTGGTCGGTGACGCTCACCACGACGCCCTCCGACCTGAGGCGAGCTGTGATCTCGACGGGCTCGTTCGCGGGTGAGTAGCGGCAGGCGTTCTCGAGCAACTCGTCGACGACCCCTTCGACACGATCCGCGTCGGCGTGGGCAGGCAGGCTCGGGGCGATCGAGGCCTCGATCCGGACCGCCTCGTGCCGTCCTCGGGCGCGCCCGATCGATCGCTGCACGATCGGAGCAAGATCGATATCGGCGAGATCCAGCTCGAACGTGCCTCGTTCCAACTCCGACATCGTGATGATCTCGTCGACGAGACCCATCAGGTTGTCGAGCGAATCCTGCAGCGTGTCGAGGAACTCGGCCCGCTCGTCTTCACCGACGCTCGGGTTGCGCAGCACGTAGGCGATGCCCTTCGCCACCGTCACCGGCGTGCGCAGCTCGTGCGAGATGTTCGATAGGAAGTCGGCCTTGGCCGTCGTGCCTTGCGAGATGCTCTCCCGGAGTCCCTCGAGCTCGATCCGCATGTGGCCCGTCTCGGCGAGGCGATCGCCGAGCGTGACGCCCACCTCGAATGCCATGCGAGTCGATAGGGCGACCGTCGTGGGGCGCTCGGCCACGGCGGTGATCACCTCGAGGCACGTGGCAGGGTCGTCGTCGGTCGCGACGACTCCGCGCGCACCTGTGCGCAGGCACATGGACGCGAGGCCGAGGTCGTCGAGCGACAGCCGCACCACCATCGCGGATGTCGGGGAGGCCGAGAGGAACCGGGTCAGGAGTTCGAGGTCCGTGAACCCGTCGATCGCCAGGCGGCAGCAGATCACGTCGGGACGGATCCGCGCAGCGGCCTCGATCGCTCGGAGAGCGTCGGTGGAGACATCGACGACGAGATCCGGCCGATGCCGCGTCGCGGCGTGCAGGGCCGAGATCGCACCCGGCGTGTCACAGAGCAGCACGGAGCGGACCATGTGCTGTTCCTATCGGCCCGGGGCCCTCACGGTTGAGGATCCCGACCCGCGGGGACCGCGTCTCAGTGCACGATGCCGGTGCGGATCGCGATCGCGACGGCTTGCGCGCGATCGTTGGCGCTGAGCTTCTCGAAGATGCGCTCGAGGTGCGTCTTCACGGTATGCGGTGAGATGCCCAGCTCCGTCGCGACCTGACGTGTGGTCGAGCCGTCGGCAACCTTCTGCAGGATCTCTCGCTCACGCTTCGACAGCGGTGTGGTCTTCGGCCCGTCGGCATCGCCCAGACGGACCTCCTCGATGAACGTCTTGGTCAGCTGAGGGTGGATCACGGCGTTGCCCTCGATCGCGTTGCGGGCGGCGTCGACGAGCGCGTCGGGGGAGGCGTCCTTCAGCAGGTACCCCGAGACGCCGGCTTGGATCGCCTCGCTGATCGCGCCCCGCGACTCGTCGATCGTGATGAGGATGATCTTCGTCGCGGGTGCAGCCTGTCGGATACGCCGCGTCGCTTCGATGCCGTCCATGCCCGGCATGCGCACGTCCATGAAGACGACGTCGGGTGTGAGCTCCCTCGCGCGGTCGACGGCTTCCTCGCCGGTGGCCGCTTCGCCGACGACCACGACCACCTCGTCGGAGAGTTCCAGCGCCGTGCGCAGACCTTCCCGGGTGACGGGGTGGTCGTCCACGATCAACGCTCGGATCGGCGAGTCGGGCGACATGGGCGGATCGAGCTCCTTCGGTTGAGGGGAGGTGCGGGTACCCTGTCCAGGATAGGCCGACTCGAGACAGGATGCGCGCATGCACGAAGAGATCGCGGTTGACCCGAGCAGCACCCTCGGCATGACCGAGCACGCGCCGGCTGCCCTCGGCACGACCGAGGCGGTCTATGACGCCCTCAAGAACGTGATCGATCCGGAGCTCGGCCTGAACATCGTGGATCTCGGTCTGGTCTACGACGTGCAGGTCGACGGCGACGGAGGGGTCGACATCCAGTACTCGCTCACGACGATGGGGTGCCCGATCGGTCCGATGATCGAGGATCAGATGCGTTCGTTCCTGCGCGGGGTGCCCGGGGTCGACGAGGTCAGGCCGGAGTTCGTGATCCGCCCGCCGTGGACGCCGGAGATGATGTCCGACGAGGCCAAAGCCGCCCTCGGCATCTTCTGAGCCACCGGCAGGCATGGTTTGACGGGCTGCGCCTCGCTGCGATAGGTATCGCTTCCGATCTCGAACGGCGACGCGTGACGCGCGTACCGCCCCGGAAGGAGCGATCGACATGGCCGACTACGCCAACCCCGACGTGCTCGTGAGCACCGACTGGCTCGAGGAACGCCTCGGTGATCCCACGGTGCGCGTGATCGAGGTCGACGAGGACACATCCGCCTACGACAAAGGCCACATCGTCGGGGCGTTGCGATGGAACTGGACGACCGACCTTCATACCGAGGTCGGGCGCGACTTCCGCGATCAGGCCGGGTTCTCGAGCCTGCTCTCCGAGGCCGGGGTCGAGGACTCCACGACCGTCGTGCTCTACGGCGGCAACAACAACTGGTTCGCCGCCTACGCGTACTGGCTGCTCAAGCTACGCGGATTCGACCGGGTGAAGCTGCTCGACGGCGGACGCAAGAAGTGGGAGCTCGAGAGCCGGGAGCTCACCCAAGAGGTGCCTTCCTATCAGCCCTCGGGGTACGTCATCTCGGGAGCCGAGCGCCCCGAGATCAGGGCGATGCGCGACGAAGTGATCGGGAAGGTCGGAAGCGAGGCGGGATTCGTCGACGTGCGGTCGCCCGAGGAGTATCGGGGCGAGAAGCTCGCGCCCGATCACCTTCCGCAGGAGCAGTCGCAGGTGCCCGGGCACATCGCGGGGGCGGCGAACGTGCCGTGGGCGATGGCTGCCAACGACGACGGCACGTTCAAGAGCGCCGACGAGCTGCGTGCGCTCTACGAGGCCGAAGGCATCACCTCGGACAAGGAGGTCATCGCCTACTGCCGCATCGGGGAGCGCTCCTCCCACACCTGGTTCGCGCTGCAGGAGCTGCTCGGCTACGAGCACGTCAAGAACTACGACGGCTCGTGGACCGAGTACGGCTCGCTCGTCGGCGCTCCCGTGGAGATGGGCGGCTAAGCCCGAGCGGGCTCGTCGATGGGGTGGGGCACGCCCGCCGCGAGGTTCACGGCCGAGCCGACCGTGAGACCGAGGCCGATGCCCCCGACCACGTCGAGCGGGTTGTGTGCCCCGAGGTAGATGCGGGCGAACGCGACCACCAGCACGACCAGCCAGGGAAGCATGCGCCACCGGCCACGCAGGTGCGCCGTCGCGATGAGGGCGAGGCTCGTCACGAGGACGACGTGGCCGCTCACGAACGACAATCCGGTCGTCGCGGCGTCTCCTCGGATGATCGGGTTCGGCTGCGTCTGCGCGGGCCGCTCCCGCTGCACCACCTCCCACAGCGCCCGCTCGGCGAGCAGCTTGCCGGCCGTCGCCAGGAGCGCCGCGAGCGCGAGGCGTGGCCGCCGCGCGAGCACGGCGACCGCGGCGACGACGGGTCCCACCGCGAGCACCCCGAGGTACTGCGCCGCCTGTGCGAAGGGCTCCAGCGCACCGGGCATGCCGTTGATCGCTTCGAAGACGCTGCGTTCCAGCGCTCCCACCCGGCCGCTCGAGGCCGGGATCGCGCACACGACGAGCACGCCGAAGCCTGCGCCCATCGCGACCAG
>DASVGA010000006.1:0-4138 GCA_036379795.1 Actinomycetota bacterium
GCTTGCCCCAGTCGGCGATCGCCTGATCGAAGGGAACCTTGCAGCGCTGGACCAGGTCGGCGGTCATGCGCTCGAGCTCGCTGCGGGTGAGCTTCTGCTCCATGTGCAGCGGCCCATCGGCGGTGGCCGTGACGAACGGCAGGTTGATCGTGGTCTCGGCCACCTGGCTGAGCTCGATCTTCGCCTTCTCGGCGGCTTCCTTGAGGCGCTGCAGAGCCATGCGATCCTTGCCGAGGTCCACACCGTGGGCGTTCTTGAACTCGGTGACGAGCCAGTCGATCACCCGCTGGTCCCAATCGTCGCCGCCCAGCTGCGTGTCGCCGTGCGTGGCCTTGACCTCGAAGACCCCCTCGCCGATCTCCATGAGCGACACGTCGAACGTGCCGCCACCGAGATCGAACACGAGCACCGTCTGCTCGGTGTCCTGCTTGTCGAGCCCGTACGCGAGCGCTGCGGCCGTCGGCTCGTTGATGATGCGCAGCACCTCGAGCCCGGCGATCTGGCCGGCTTCCTTGGTGGCTTGGCGCTGCGCGTCGTCGAAGTAGGCGGGAACCGTGATGACCGCCTGAGTCACCGTGTCACCGAGGAACGCCTCGGCGTCGCGCTTGAGCTTGAGCAGGATCTGGGAGCTGACCTCCTGGGCGGTCCACGCCTTGGAGTCCACATCGACCGACCAGTCCTTGTCGCCCATGTGGCGCTTGACCGACCTGATCGTGCGGTCGGGGTTGGTGATCGCCTGTCGCTTCGCCACCTCGCCGACCAGGATCTCGTTGTTCTTCGAGAAGCCCACGACCGATGGGGTCGTGCGGCTTCCTTCAGCGTTGGGAACGACGGCGGGCTCGCCGGCTTCCAGGACGGCCACCACCGAGTTCGTGGTGCCGAGATCGATACCCACTGCTCGAGCCATGAAGGCTGCTCCTCTCGTTCGACGGATCCTTCGGGAGTCCTCCTCCCAACGGTCGGTACAACCCAGGATAGAACTTGAGTATTTCGTTGACAAGTTTGTTGACGGTTGAGTTGCGCATGCACTCATATCTGCTGCATCCCAAAATCTCTGGAAAGAGGCGAAGCGACGGTTCTGGTGCATCCGTTGGTGACATCGCGACGACTCTCGGCCGATAGGTCAAGACAGGCAGTGCTCGTGCCGAAAAGGCACTAGAACCAACGGTCAAGACCGAAAGGAACGAACCCAAGCCGTGAGCGTTCCACGCGAGCATGCCCACGCCCCTTCCGAGGGCCCGACGCGATCCGAGCGAGTCACCGATCCGGCCGCGCTCGCCGCGGTCGAGTCGCTGATGCTCGAGGAGCGCACGAGATGGGCGATGACCATCCACGACGGGCTCACCCAGTCGGTCACGAGCGCGATCCTCGAGCTGCAGGTGCTGCGTCACCGCATCGAGACCGACCCCACGGAGGCCGTGGAGTGGCTCAGCTCGGTCGAAGAGGCGATCCGTCACGACCTGAGCGAGATCCGCGAGGTGCTGTTCCAGCTCGACGAGGGACGGTTGCGTGAGGATCCTTCGTTCGTCACCTTCGTCGACGAGCTGGTGAGCCGCTGGAAGCTCCCCGCCCGCGTCACGATCGAGGGCGACCTGCAGGCGGTGCCGGCGGCGGTGTTGGAGACGGCGCACAGCGTGGTCGGGGAAGCGCTCGCGAATGCCGCGAAGCACTCCGGCTCCAAGGACGTGACCGTGAAGGTCGTGGCCGGCACCGAGGCGCTTCGGATCGAGGTCACCGATCGCGGGCGCGGCATCGCCGCCGTGACCGACGACGACCCGCACTTCGGACTTCGACTGCTCCGCACCCGTGTTCATGAGATCGACGGCTCGATCGAGGTCGAGTCGACCCCCGGACGTGGCGTTCGTGTGATCGCCGTGCTCCCCGTTGGAAAGCAAGGAGAGAGCTGATGAGGATCCTGGTCGTTGACGATCACGCACTCGTGCGTCGTGGCATGAGCTACGTGGTGAAGGAGGGCTTCCCCGACGCGGAGGTCCTCGAGGCCGAGAGCGCCACGGTTGCGCTCGAGCTGCTGCATGGAGGCACCGACGTCGACATCGCGCTCGTCGACGTGCGCATGCCCGACCTCGACGGTCTCGAGTTGCTCCGCGCGATCAAGGCGGAGTGGGCCGGCATCCCGGTCATCATGCTCTCCACGTACGAGAACGCCCCGTACGTGAAGCGGGCGCTCTCCGACGGCGCCGCCGGGTACCTGTTGAAGGACGCCACACCCGAGGATCTGTCGCAGGCGATCAACGTCGCGCTGTCGGGCAGCGGCAACGTGCTCAGCCCCCGCGTGATCCAGAACCTCTTCGACGATCAGCTCAACGGTGGCAGCGGCGACGGACGGCGCAACGAGTACAGCCTGACCCAGCGTGAGAACGACATCCTCGCGCAGCTCGCCGAGGGACGTTCGAACCGCGAGATCGCGCAGTCGCTGTTCCTGTCGGAGAAGACGGTCAAGGCGCACCTCGCCGCGGTCTTCCGCAAGCTGGGGGTCACCAACCGCACCCAGGCGGCCATGATGGCCGTGCAGATGGGCGTCGGCCCCGTGCCCGGGGCGCTCGCCGTCAACGACTGACCGCCCGCGCTTCGGCCTGCGTGGTCACGGGCGGGTCGGTTCAACCGCCCGTGGCCGACGAGGCTGCGGTGGCGCTCGCTCTGATCCAACCGTCGAGCGCGGCCCCTGCCGCACCGGAGTCGATCGTCTCGGCGGCGAGCGACAGGCCCTCGGAGAGGTCGCTCGCGCGCCCGGCCACCTCGAGCGCCGCCGCGGCGTTCAGCAGCACGACGTCGCGCCTGGGCCCCGGCGCCCCGCCGAGGAGCGTGCGAACGATCTCGGCCGACGCCTGCGCGTCGCCCCCCTGCAGGTCGTCGATCGTGGCGGGGGCGAGGCCGAGCGTCGAGGGGTCGAGGGTGGTCTCGCGCACCGCGCCGTCACGCACGTCGTACACGGTGCTCGGACCCGTCGTCGAGAGCTCGTCGAGGCCGTCGTCTCCCCTGAAGAGCACGGCCCGCGTGCCCCGGCGCGCCAGCACCTCGGCCATCAACGGGAGCATGCGCTCGTCGGAGCACCCCACCGCCTGCGCGAACGGGCGCGCCGGGTTCGTCAACGGCCCGAGGAAGTTGAACACCGTCGGCACGCGGAGCTCGCGCCGCACCGGTCCCGCGTGCGCCATCGCCGGGTGGAACCGCGGTGCGAACAGGAACGCCACCCCCGCATCCGCCAGACACCGCTCCGCCCCGGGCGCATCGAGGTCGATCGTGACCCCGAGCGCCTCCAGCACGTCGGCCGACCCGCAGTGCGAACTCGCCGCGCGGTTTCCGTGCTTGGCCACCGCGACACCCGCCCCTGCGACGACGATCGCGGCAGCCGTGGAGATGTTGAACGTTCCGCTGCGGTCACCGCCCGTGCCGACGATGTCGACCACGGGCGCAGGTGCGTTCACCCGGTTCGCGAATCCGAGCATGGTGCGGGCGAGGCCTTCGACCTCGTCGGCGGTCTCGCCCTTGGTGCGCAGCGCCATGAGGAGTCCGCCGATCTGTCCTGGTGTGGCCTCGCCCGCCATGACGCGGCGCATCGCCTCGGCCGCCTCGTCGGCATCGAGGGCCTCGTGGCGCACGAGACGGCCGAGGGTGTGCGGCCAGAAGTCCGGATCGGGTTCGCCGAGTGGCTCGGTCATCGCCGCCCGACGCTAGCAGGTGGCCCGTCGCGCCCGGAAGCGGGGTCGACCCGCGGGTCCCACCGTCGCTACACTTCGGCTCAGCCGGTTGGCCCGGTGGCCACATGCGGGTGTGGTTCAATGGCAGAACGTGAGCTTCCCAAGCTCGAGACGGGGGTTCGATTCCCCTCACCCGCTCCGATCCGGCGCCGCGTCGCGCGGCGCCGTTCCACGCTGAAGCCTCGTTCCCGAGGACGCGTGCGTCGGGACACACTCAGATCCCCGTGAGGTACCGGGGAGCGGTCGGACAGATGTCGCGCAGCGGGCACTGCCGACACCGGGGCGTGGGCGCCTTGCAGATCTCCCGGCCGAGCCTGATGAACCCGACGTGCATCGGCGTGCGGAGGCCGTCGGGGATCAGCTCGTGCAGGATGCGGTCGGCACGCTCGGCGCTCGCCGTCGCCGGGATGAATCCGAGC
>DASVGA010000007.1:0-8706 GCA_036379795.1 Actinomycetota bacterium
TTGACGCTCGATGGTGCTCGGCGACATACTTAACCAGATGGTTCAGTCTCAGACGCTCGATCGGACGTTCTCGGCGCTGTCGGACCCGACGCGCCGCGACATCCTGGAACGGCTCTCGGCCGGGCCGGCGTCGATCTCGGAGCTGGCGCGACCGGCCCGCATCTCGCTTCCGGGCATGATGAAGCACGTGCGCATCCTCGAGCAGGCGCACCTCGTGACCACCTTGAAGCGGGGGCGCACGCGCGAGTGCCGTCTCGACACCGAGCCCATGAACGACGTGACGTCGTGGATCGAGGCGTGCAGGCAGGAGTGGGAGCACCGCTTCGACCGGCTCGAAGCGATGCTCGAGACCCGGCATGAGGAGGAGGCCAGATGAGCTACGACCTGCGTCTGGAACGTCTGTTCGATGCGTCGCCCGAGGAAGTCTTCGACGCCTTCGTCGATCACACCGAAGCAAGGAAGGGAGCCGACGATGGCTGACGCAACACCACCAGAGGGAGTGGTCTCCGCCGCTTCCGATGCCGACGGCATCGTGATCGTTCGCGTCTTCGACGCGCCCCGCGAGCTGCTCTTCAAGGCGTGGACCGAGCCCGAGCGGTTCGCGACCTGGTTCGGCGAACACGGCTCGTCGATCCCGCTCGAGAACATCTCGATGGACGCCCGACCGGGCGGCGCCTGGAGCGCCGTCATGATCCACGGCCCCGAACGCATCGAGATCCCGTTCGCGGGTGAATTCCGCGAGGTCGTGGAGCCCGAGCGCGTGGTCATGACGCTTGCCGATCCCGACGATCCAGCCAGCGAGAACGTCGAGGTGTTGACCGCCGAGTTCCGCGATCTGGGCGATGGCAGGACCGAGATGACCTTCACCCAGCGGGGAGGCAACCTGCCGGCCGACGAGTACTCGCGCGCGATGCGAGGCTCGCTGATCTTCTTCGAACGCCTGGCCGAGCACGTCGGCGGAGAGCTGAAAGCCCGCCACGACAGCGACTGATGGAGGAGCCGAAACATGGAAACCGTGAGGTCCCAGGATGGAACGAGCATCGCGTTCGACAGGCTCGGTGACGGCCCACCGGTCGTGCTGGTGGGCGGGGGTTCCGTCGATCGCGCGTCGAACGCTCCACTGGCCGACCTGCTGGCCGCCTCGTTCACGGTCTTCAACTACGACCGTCGGGGCCGGGGGGACAGCGGCGACTCGGCTCCGTACGCGGTGCAGCGCGAGATCGAGGACATCGACGCCGTGATCGGCGCGGCGGGAGGGTCGGCCTTCCTCTACGGCACGTCATCGGGGGCTGCCCTCGCGCTGGAAGCCGCGGCGGCGGGGCTCGACATCACGAAGCTGGCGCTCTGGGAACCGCCGTACATCCCCGAGGGTACGCCTCGACCCCCGGCGGACACCGCGCGAACCTTCACCGAGCTGGTCGACGCCGGCCGACGTGGCGACGCGGTCGAGCACTTCATGTCGAAGGTGGTCGGGCTTCCCGACGAGTTCGTGGCGCAGGCGCGGAACGCACCCTTCTGGGCCGAGCAGGAGGCCTTGGCCCACACGCTCGCCTACGACGCGACGATCATGAGCGATTACTCGTTGCCCGTGGACAAGGCGTCGTCGGTGAAGGTGCCGACGATCGTGATGGCCGGGACCGCCAGCTTCCCGTGGATGAGCGAGACGGCGCGCGCCCTCGCCGACATCCTCCCCGACGGCGAGCTGCGACTGCTCGATGGCCAGACGCACGACGTCTCGCCCGACGTCATGGCGACCGCGCTCACCGAGTTCTTCGGCTGAGGCTTCGCGTCCGTTCGCTCGCTAGCGCTCCCCAGGGGCGGGGCGTTCCTGCAGGACCCAACCGTTGCCGTCGGGGTCGCTGAAGAAGACGAACGAGTTCCACGACCCGCCCTTGCCGTCGACCAGGCCGCTCTCTTCGAAGTGCTGCACAGGGCTCATCTCGACGCCACGGGCGGCCAGCTCCTCGCGCGCGGCCTCGATGTCGTCGACGACGAGCTGCGGGCCCTGCAGCGAGCCCGGCTCGGACCTGGTGATCCCGGTGCCGACCATGATCGAGCAGGCGGAGCCCGGCGGCGTGAGCTGCACCACGCGGATGCCCTCCATCGGGGAGTCGTCGACGTCGACCGCGAACCCGAGCTGGTCGGCGTAGAACGTCTTCGCGCGATCCACGTCAGTCACGGGCACGGGAAGCAGCTCCAGCTTCAGGTCCATGGTCGGAATCTCCTCGGTCTGCTCAGGCGGCGTTCACCGCGTCCTCCAACACCTTGATGTCGATCTTGCGCATCTGCAACATCGCCTGCCACGCTGCCTGGGAGCGAGCGGGGTCGGGGTCGCTCATCAGCTCATCGAGCCGCTCGGGAACGATCTGCCAGCTCAGGCCGAAGCGGTCTTTCAGCCACCCGCACTGGCTCTCTTCCCCGCCATCGTCGGTGAGCCGGTCCCAGAAGTGATCGACTTCCTCCTGGTCCTTGCAGTGCACGACGAACGAGATCGCCTCCGTGAACGAGAACTCGGGCCCGCCGTTCAGCGCGGTGTACTCCTGGCCCTCGAGCGTGAAGCTCACGGTCATGACCTCGCCGGCGGGACCGGGGGTGTTCTCCGGGTAGCGTGCGATGTCCGTGATCTCCGCGTGCTCGAACAGCGACACGTAGAGGTTCGCGGCTTCCTCGGCCTGGTTGTCGAACCACAGGAACGGGCTGATCTTCTGCATCGGTGTCTCCTCCTCGTACTCCGTGTGGGAGTTCGGTGATCAGTGCCTGGACTTCAGGGTCGTGTTCAGCAGTTCCTCGAGCCGGTCGTAGCCCTCGGTCATGCCGTCGGCCATGCCCGACTGGACCATGCCGTCGCGGTCCTCGACCGACTGGAAGACAGAGTTGGTGCGCACCACGGTCGTGCCGTCGCGTTCCTCGAAGGTGACGGTATCCAGCGAGACGTGGCCGGCCCAGCCCTCGTACTCGAAGGTCTGCACGATGCCGTCGAGCGTCGCTTCCCCGTGGAAGACGCCGTGGAAGGCGTGTTCGGTGCCGTCGTCCCCGATGTGCAGGTAGCGGTAGGTGCCTCCGTCGCGCAGGTCGAATCGGTCGACCTTCATGGTGTACTGCCGCGGTCCGAGCCACTGGGTCAGCAGATCGGGCTCGGTGAAGGCGCGGAAGAGCAGCTCGCGTGGGGCCTCGAACTCCCGCTCGGTCAGGATCTGCGGAACGCCGGGCTCCGCGGCCACCTTCATCTCGGTCATGACGTGCTCCTTCCTGTCGGATCGCTCCCCGGATCGGGGAACGGCGATCGGTCGGTCTCTGTGCGTTGCAGGTCGACGAGCAGTTGGTCGAGTCGGTCGTAGCTCTCCTCCCAGTACTCGCGGTAGCCGGCGAGCCACACGACCGCCTCCTTCAGCGGCTCGGCCTCGAGGTGGCTGAGGCGGGCGGTGGCTCGCCGCGTGCGGGAGATCAGGCCGGCTCGCTCGAGCACCTTGAGGTGGCGGGAGATCGCGGGCTGCGACACCGTGAACGGCGCAGTGAGCTGGGCGACGGTGGCCTCTCCCTCGGCGAGGCGCGTGAGGATCGCGCGGCGAGTCGGGTCGGCGAGCGCCCCGAACACCCGATCGAGCTCCGCTTCGGCTGCCAGCATTTATAACTATCTCCTTCTAGAAGGGAGAGGTTATCGAAGTGTGGGCGAGCCTGTCAAGGGAGCGGCGCCCGCCGCGTACCATCGCGGCCATGCAGCCTCGCTCCGACTCCCTCATGCGGCCGATGCTCGTGTTCGCGGTGCTCGCGCTCCTCGCGCTCGCCCTCGTCGCTGCGAGCGGCATCGTGGTCGTGCGACGCCTCGCTACGGACCAGGCGCTCGCCGAGGCGCGACAGCTCACGGAGGTCTCGGCGCGGGTGGTGGAGCGGCGGGTGACCGAGCCGATCCTGACCGGTGACGCCGAGAGCCTCGCGCTCGTCGCGAGCGCCGTCACGAACGCGGTGCTCCACGACCCGGTCGTGCGCGTGAAGATCTGGACCCGCGATGGGGAGATCGTCTACTCCGACGAGCAGGCCCTCATCGGGAGCCGGTATCCGCTCGGCGACGAGGACGCCGCGGTGCTCGACCACGGTGGCGTCGAGGCGGAGGTGTCGGATCTCAGCGCGCCCGAGAACCGTTTCGAGCGACCGTTCGGTGAATTGCTCGAGGTCTACACCAGGATCGAGACACCCGACGGAACCCCATTGCTGTTCGAGACCTACCAGCTCGCCTCGAGCATCGCCGAACGACGCCGCGAGCTGTTGTCGACGTTCGTGCCGGTGCTCGTGGCCACGTTGGTGGCCCTCGCGCTGCTCATGGTGCCGATCGCGTGGATCCTCGCGCGACGAGTGCGGGCCGCGCAGCTCGAACGCGAGCGCTTGATGCAACAGATGCTCGACGCGTCGGACCGCGAGCGACGGCGCATCGCAGGCGAGGTGCACGACGGACCGGTGCAGGAGCTCGCCGGGCTCTCGATGCGACTGTCGGCCTCGGCCGAGCAGATCGACGACGTCGGGGCGAGCGAGGTGGTGCGCGACTCGGCTGCCGCGGTGCGAGGAAGCGTGCGTACCCTGCGCTCGGCGATCGTGGGCATCTACCCTCCCAACCTGCAGCAAGCCGGTCTGTCGGCATCGCTCTCGGATCTTGTCGCTCGCCTCGCGCCGTTCGGCATCGAGGCAACGCTGCAGCTCGACGGCGTCACCGGGTTCGGGCCCGATGTCGATGCATCGATCTACCGTGCCTGTCAGGAAGCGCTCCGCAACGTCGAAGAGCACGCCGACGCCCGGACCGCGCGCGTGTCGGTTCGCCGCGACGGCGATCGAGCGATCCTGGAGGTGGTCGACGACGGGCGCGGCATCACCGACGATGAACGTGCCACCGCTCGCGATCGAGGCCACCTCGGTCTGCAGGTGATGGCCGATCTCGCTCGCGAGGCCGGGGGAAGCCTCACCGTCGCATCCGGTGAAGGCAGCGGAACGAGGGTGCGCATGGAGGTGCCGCTCCCATGACCTCGGGCCACACTGTGCCGATCCGTGTCGCGATCGCCGACGACCACAAGGTCGTGCGCGTGGGGCTCGAGCAGCTCCTCGGCACGTTCGACGACGTCGCGACGGTCGGGGCGGCTTCCGGCGGTGCCGACGCGATCGAGCTCTGCGAACGGGAACGCCCCGACGTGCTGCTGCTCGACCTCTCGATGCCGGACGTCGACGGCATCGAGGTGACCCGCAGGCTCCGCGACGCCGCCGTTCCCACGAGGGTGGTGGTCTTCACGTCGTTCTCCGATCGGGACCGCATCGTGCAGGCGCTCGACGCGGGTGTGATCGGCTACCTGCTGAAGGACGCCGAGCCCGACGAGATCCACGGGGCGATCCGGGCCGCGGCACGGGGTGAATCGCCCCTCGCCCCCCGCGCCGCGGCCGAACTGCTGGCCGACCGCCGCGCTCGACCGAACGAGGTCGAGCTCACCGTGCGCGAGCGCGAAGTGCTGAGCCTCGTCGTGGAGGGCCTCGCGAACAAGCAGATCGCCCGGCGCATGGGCATCAGCGAGAAGACCGTGAAGGGTCATCTGACGAACCTCTTCCAGCGGATCGGGGTGGCCGATCGCACCCAGGCCGCGCTCTGGGCGGAGCGGTCCGGCATCCTGCGCGACTGAGGTCTCGGGACCGTCGCGGGACGGAAGTCCCGTTGGTGCAGCCGGCCTCAGCCCGCACCATGCTCTTATGCATCTCTTAACCCGACGCGGCATCCGGCGAGCGACGGTGAGGGCGGCGATCTCGATCGCGCTGGCCCTGGTCGTCGGCCTTGCGTCGACGGCGTTCGCGACCGAGAGCCGACGCGGGAGCTGCTCCGGTGGCCCCGGTCACTGGCGGCTCGCGGTCGGCCGGGTCGATGCCGACACGCTGCGGGTGCGGTTCCGGATCGAAGACGTGCCCACGGGGCAGACGTGGCAGATCTTCCTGTCCGACGACGGCGTCAGGGTCTTCACCGGCGAGCGGGTCTCCGACAGCAACGGCGAGGTGCGTGCGCGGAGACTCATCCCGGATCGCGCCGGCGCCGACACGATCGGCGCGAGCGGTGTCTCAGCGACCGGCATCACCTGCAGCGGCTCCCTGACGTTCTAACCCTGCCTCGAGGTCCCGGGACGGTCGTCCCGTTGTGACCGCGACCGGCCGAGGTCCAGCCTTGTGGAAGACGGCCGGACCCGCCGGTCGAGGACCCTGAGGAGGGGATCGCAGATGATCAGCAAGATCGCACGGATCGTGCTCGCCGCGGTGATGACGATGACGCTCGCGGGTGCTGCGCCGGCCTCGGCGAAGGACGGCGACGTGATCAGGCAAGGCGCCTGCAGCGGCTCAGCCGACTGGAAGCTGAAGCTCTCGCTCGAGAACGGCCGCATCGAGGTCGAGTACGAGGTCGACTCCAACGTGGTCGGCCAGACATGGCGGGTGCGCATCGTGAAGAACGGCACCACGATCTTCCAGGGCACGCGGCAGACCAAGGCGCCGAGCGGATCCTTCGAGGTCAGGCTCGTGACGTCCAACCCCCCCGGCTCGGACACGTTCCGCGCCCGCGCGGTGAACGTCGCGACAGGCCAGACCTGCCTCGGCAGCGCCACGATCTGATCGCGAGTCGCCTGATCGCACCGAGAGAGCCCCGCTCGTCGGGGCTCTCTCGTCGTTCTGCCGCGTGGGCTGTCTCCGCGTTCGGTCTTCGTGCCGGTGTCCGGCTCGGTCCCGGCCTCCGCGGGTCGGCGGGACACGGGTTGACTGCAGTCAGCTGTCGGTGTAGTCCCTATCGAAAGGATCGAACGACGGAAGGAGTCGACGGGTGCCGGAATTCATGGATGTGCACAGGGGCATGGAGGGCATCACGCCGGAAGGGCTGATGGAGGCCCACCGGGCAGATCTCGCGATCCAGGGCGAGGAGAGCGTGGACTTCAAGCACGCGTGGGCGGACCCCGAGACGGGTCTCGTCTGGTGCCTGTCTGAGGCTCCCAGCAAGGAGGCCGTGATGAAGATCCACGAGCGGGCCGGTCATCCAACGGATGAGGTGTACCCGGTACCGGTTCAGGCATAGCTCGATCCCGGTCAGGGGAGGGCTCGCGCCGGCTCATCGCTTCGATAGAGGCGAGGGGAACCGGGGTGATGCCCTGACGCCCGCGAGCCAGTCGGACAGGCGAGCAGCCTCTCCCTCGATGGCGCGCTGGCCGTCGGATCCGACGTCCTCGAGCATCTGGACGACGATCTCGCCGGTGTCGTCCTGTCGCCAGCCCCCCACGATGCGCCCGTCCCACCAGACCGTGGGCCCGGCGTTGCCGTTGGTGTCGAACAGCTGCGACCTGTGGTGGCCGAGGTACCAGTCACGCTCGAGCCAGCCCATGGTGGTCGGATCGAGAGACGGCAGCAGGGCGGCCCACGGTGCGACGGGATCGGTTGCCGCCAGATCGCCGGGCAACACGTATCCCGGTTGCCCGTCGAGATCGACCTCGACCGCCGCGAGATCGCTCAGCGCCCTGCGCACGGCCGTGAGGGTGGAGCCGAGCCACCACTTGATGTCGGCAACGGTTCCCGGGCCGAATGCTCGCAGCCAGAGCTCGACCAGGCTCGAGACGCCCTGCGCCTCCGGCAACGGCTCGATGGGCGCTCCGAGCCAGGCTTCCATCGATGCCCAGCGAGGTCGTGACACGGTCCACGAGCCGTCGTTCGTCGCTCGCACGATGTGCCCGGCGGCGGACAACGTGGTCAACACCCTGGGACCGACCGGCACCTGTCCGCCCCACGACTTGCCCTCGCCGTACATGATCGAGCCTTCGAGGAGCGGGATCTCGCGACGGAGCTCGGACGAAGAGGCTTGGCGCCCGTCGGCCAACGTCGCGAGCACGTGCGTCGAGGCGTCGGAGAGCCAGCGTTCGCCGTCGCGGTGCAGACCTGCTCGCTCGACGTCGCGGACGAGTCGGCGCCGCTCGGCATCGGCGACGCGATCGCTCGCCCCCGCCTGAACGACGCTCATCGAGCCGCGCGGGAAGACGAACAGGGTGCGACGCATGGCGAGGTGCTTGACGAGCATCCTGTCTTCGTAGAGCGCCCGATCCATGTCGCCCACCGTCATGCCGTCGACGCGCGCCCACGCCGATAGGTAGACGGTGGTCGGATCGGTGGCGTGCAGGCAGACCATGTTCGTGGCCGTGTCGACCACGTCGGTCGCCCTGCTCCCCGGAGCCAGCCGGTGACGACGCGCGAGCCTGGCGCGGCGCTCGGCCACATCGATCGTGCGCAGGGGAACCAGCCCGCTCAGGTGCTCAGCCGGTCGTCGAGGAGCTGAACGATGGGCCATGCTCCTTCGGATGTATTGGAGATGACCGTGTGCGTGGTCGTCGTCGTGGGGTCGTGCGTGCTGCAGAACGAGACGCCGGCATCGTAGCCCGTCAACCACACGGTCTCGGTCGCGCTGTGGAGCCAGAAACCGAGGCCGTACCGCTTCGAGCCGTCCGACTCCGTGCTGCGAGGCCGCACCATCTCGGTAACCCGCTCCTTCGACACGATCCCGCCCGCGAACAACGCCATCCAGAAGCGATCCATGTCGGACACCGTCGAGTAGATGCCGCCGTCACCGCTTCCGCGCACCGGCAGGTGGAAGACGTTCGTTCGTGGCGCGTCGACGGCGAGGTATCCGATCGCGGCCCGGCCGGGCAACTCGTCGGAGCG
>DASVGA010000008.1:0-4072 GCA_036379795.1 Actinomycetota bacterium
GAGGTGCGGGTCAACCTCGTACGGAGTGCCGCGGGCGGGATCACCGAGAACGATGTGTCGCTCGCCATGGCCTCAGAGGCGATCGTGATCGGGTTCAACGTTCGGCCCGACAAGCAGGCCGTCGAGCTCTCCGAGCGCGAAGGCGTCGACATCCGCACCTACCGCGTGATCTACGACGCGATCGACGACATCAAGGCGGCACTGTCGGGCATGTTGGCGCCGGAGAAGCAGGAGCACGAGCTCGGACAGGCGGAAGTGCGGGAGATGTTCCGCGTGCCGCGGATCGGGGTCGTGGCCGGGTGCTACGTCACGAGGGGCACGATCCCGCGTGACGCCCGTGTGCGCCTCGTGCGCGACGGCATCGTCGTCTACGAGGGTCGCATCGGGTCGCTCCGTCGCTTCAAGGACGACGTGCGCGATGTCGCGGCCGGCTATGAGTGCGGCATCGGCATCGAGGGCTTCCAGGACGTCAAGCAGGGTGACGTCATCGAGGCCTACGAGGTGCGTGAGGTGGCCCGCTCGATCTGATGCTCGTCGCGCTGCAGCGGTTCGACCTGCGCATCCGTGAGAGCCACTCCCTGAAACAGAAGCGCCACGTCGTGAAGTCGCTCATCGCCGGGATCCGCCAGCGGTTCAACGTGAGCGTGTCGGAGGTCGATCACCACGAGCTCTGGCAGCGCACCACGATCGCGGTGGCCTCGGTCGCCGGCCGGGAGTACCACCTTCGCCGGGTCGCCGACGAGATCGCTGCGTTCGTCGACACCTGGCCAGCGGTCGAGGTCCTCGAGGTCGAGGTGACGGTGCACGCGCCCGATGACTGACGTGGCGCCCGTGGCGCCCGAGGTACGCTGACCGTCATGACCCAGGGGGCACGCACCGACCGCGTCGGCGAGGAATTCCGGGAGATCCTCGCTCAGGAGATCCCGAAGCTGAAGGACCCTCGCGTGGGCTTCGTGACCGTGCTCGGCGTCACGGTCTCGGCCGACCTGCGTCACGCGTGGGTCGCGTACACGACCCTCGGCGGTGACAAGGAGAAGGCCGGCACCAGGGCGGCGCTGCGATCGGCCCGTTCGCATCTGCGCGCGGTGATCGGCCGCCAGGTCCGGTTGAAGTACCTGCCCGAGCTCGAGTTCGAAGAGGACGCGAGCTCAGAGCAGGCCAGCCGGATCGACGCCCTCATCGCGGAGCTGCACGCGTCGGAGGAGGGCTCGTGACGGCCGAGCTCGAGCGCGCCGCGGAGGTGCTGCGCGACGCCACCGAGGTCGCGCTCGCGTGCCACGTGAACCCCGATGCTGACGCGCTCGGCTCGATGCTCGGGCTTTCCGCGTTCCTGCGCTCGCGCGGCGTGGCCACCACCTGCTCCTACCCGAACGACCCCTTGCAGCCGCCGAGGTGGGCTTCGATGCTCCCCGGATCCGAGGATCTCGTGCCGCCGAGGGAGTTCCCGAAGGATCCCGCCGTCATGGTGACGTGTGACTGCGCCGCGTTCGACCGGCTCGCCCAGCTCGGGCCCGCCGCCAACCGGGCCCGGGAGCTGATCTGGATCGACCACCATCGGTCGAACGACGGGCTGGGCACGATCCCGCTGATCGACGGCGACGCCTCCTCGACCTGCGAGATGGTGTTCCGCCTGATCGAGGCGATGGGTGGCGAGATGCGGGTGGAGACCGCGCTCTGCCTCTACGCCGGGCTCGTGACCGACACCGGCAAGTTCCAGTACGAGGCCACGACCCCCGAGACGTTGCGGATCGCGGCCCGGCTGCGCGAGCACGACTTCGATCACGCCCGACTCGTGCAGGCCCTCTACGAGGACAACCCGGCGCCGTACCTGCGGCTCGTGGGGGTCGCCCTCGGGCGGCTCGAGCACGTGGCCGAGGCGGACCTCGTCTGGACCTACCTCACCCAAGCCGATCTGCAGGACGCCGGTGTGGGCCCCGGCGACACGGAGGACCTCATCGACGTGATCCGAACGGCACGTGATGTCGACGTGGCGGCGATCGTGAAGCAGCAGAAGGACGGCCGCTTCAAGGTGAGTGCGCGTTCCCGGGGAGGGCACGACCTCGCGACCGTCGCCGCCGCCTTCGGCGGCGGCGGGCACCGGCTCGCGGCGGGGTACACGTCCGCGCACGGGCCGGCCGAGACGATCTCGCAACTCGTCGACGCGTTGCGTACCGCGCCGGTCACGGCGTGACCTCCGGCAGCGCCGAGCCCGAAGGGCTCGTGCTCGTCGACAAGCCCCCCGGCATCACCTCGCACGACGCCGTGGCGATGGTGCGGCGCGCGCTCGCCACGAGGAAGGTGGGTCACGCCGGCACGCTCGACCCGATGGCGACCGGTCTGCTCGTGATGGGCGTCGGTCGGGCGACGCGCTTCCTGCGGTTCCTCGGCGAGCTTCCCAAGACGTACGAGGCGACGATGCGCCTGGGGGTTCGGACCACCACGCTCGACGCCGACGGCGACGTCGTCTCGACCGCCGAGGTGGCGGTGCGTGAGGCCGAGCTCGCCGCCGCGGTCGCCGGGCTCGTGGGCGACTCGCTCCAGGTCCCCCCTGCATACTCGGCCGTGAAGGTCGGGGGGCGCAAGCTCTACGAAGCGGCCCGCCGGGGCGAGAGGCTCGAGGCGGGGGCGCGCCCGGTGCACGTGGAGCGGTTCGAGGTAGTGGCGCGCCGAGGTGACGATGTGGACGTGGTGGTCGTCTGCGGAGGCGGGACCTACGTGCGCGTGCTCGCCGCCGACGTGGGCGACGCGCTCGGGTGCGGCGCTCATCTCACCTCGCTGCGGCGAACCCGCATCGGCTCGTTCGACGTCGCCGACGCGGCCCCGCCCGACGGGCCACCAGGGCTGCTGCCGATCGCCCGGGCGGTGGCGCACCTTCCGAGGGTCGAGCTCGAGGCGGAGGAAGCTCAGGCCGCCGGGCACGGGCGGGTGCTCGGGCCGTCGGGGCATCGCGGTGCTCACGCGGTGTTCGCCCCCGACGGCGAGCTGATCGGCGTGTGGCAGGACGACGGTGCGAAGGCCACCCCGCTCGTCGTGTTGCAGCGAGGCCCCGGTGACGCGGAGCGCCGGCGCCCCGCACCACGACCTCACACGGACTACGGTGCGCAGGATGACTGAAGACCCGATCATCGGCGCCGAGCCGGCGGTCCAGGCCGACCCACGCCATCGCACGATCCGCCGGGTCGTTTCGGGCCTGCTCTCCCTGGTGATCGTCGTGGGCATCTTCGCCCTCGCGATCCCGAAGGTCGCCGACTACGGCGAGGTCCGGACGGCGTTCGAGTCGCTCAGCCTGCTCGAGCTCGGCGTGCTCGTGGCGGTGATGATCTTCAACATGGTCACGTACTGGTGGGCGAACATGGCCGCGCTTCCCGGCCTCGGGTTCGGCCAGGCGGCGGTGCTCACGCAGACGACGACCTCGGTCGCGAACACGGTTCCCGGAGGTGGGGCGGTCGCGGTGGGCCTCACGTACACGATGCTGCGCTCCTGGGGGTTCTCGGGCACCGACGTGACGCTCTACGTCGGCGTGACGGGCATCTGGAACATCTTCATCAAGCTGGCGCTGCCGGTGCTGTCCATCGTCTTCCTGGTGATCGCCGGCCGCAGCGGCTCGGCCTACGTGGTCGCGGCCATCGTCGGCGTGATCGTGCTGGTGGCCGCGGTAGCGCTGCTGGCCGCGCTCTTCGCGAGCGAGCGGCTCGCTCGGCGGATCGGCGCGGGCGTCGGATCGGTGCTGGGCGTCGTGCTCCGTCCGTTCGGCAAGGCTCCGAAGTCCGACATGGGAGGAGGTGCGGTGCGGTTCCGCGCCGACACGATCGGCCTCGTGGAAGCCAGATGGCTCCGGCTCACGATCACGACCGTCGGCAGCCACCTCGCGCTCGCGCTCGTGCTGCTGCTGTCGTTGCGCAACCTCGGGGTCTCGGAACAGGACGTGAGCACCGTCGAGGTGTTCGCGGTGTTCGCGTTCAGCCGGCTGCTCTCGGCGGTGCCGGTCACGCCCGGCGGTGTGGGCGTCATCGACCTCGGCTACATCGGTGGACTCGCCGCGGCGGCGCCCGCCGACGAACGAGCGGCGGTC
>DASVGA010000009.1:0-10946 GCA_036379795.1 Actinomycetota bacterium
ATCGAGGCCGGCGAGGATCCGCGCTTCATCGCGCGCCGGCTGATCGTGCACGCCAGCGAGGACGTCGGCATGGCCGATTCCGACGCGTTGGTCGTCGCCGTTGCGGCAGCGCAGGCGGTCGAGCACGTCGGGCTGCCCGAGGCGCGGCTGAACCTCGCGCACGCCACGATCTACCTCGCGACCGCGCCGAAGTCGAACAGCGTCTATACGGCGATCGGTGCGGCGATCGACGACGCTGCAGCGTCGGACCCGGTGCCGCTGCACCTGCGCGACGCGAGCTACCGTGGCGCCAAGCAGCTCGGTCACGGCAAGGGCTACCGCTACCCTCACGACTTCCCCGGCCACGCCGTGGAGCAGGAGTACCGGCCGGCGAGCGTGACCGCCACGCGGTACTACGTGCCGTCGGGCCAGGGCGACGACGTCGCTCGCGAGCCCGGCACGGGCGCGCCCCGCGAGCCCTGAGCCGGCCGCCGGCCGGCGCCGGGCCTCACGAACCGGTCGGGTAGGCTAGGCGACCAGCCCGACCAGACCCGACGACGACCATGGGAGGCTCGACCATGACGCTCCTCGCCCTCACCGCCGGCGACACCGCCCTCATCATCTTGGCGGCGTTCTGGGGGCTCTTGGTGCTCGCCCTGTGCGTGGTGCTGCTCAACACGTTCCGCGTGCTCGAGAGCACCAAGATGACGATCGACACCATGCGAGAGGAAGCCGTGCCGCTCCTGCGCGAGGTCAAGGGCTCGGTCGAGCGCACGAACCGCGAGCTCGACCGCGTCGACACGATGCTCGTGAGCGCGAACGACATCGTCGCCCGGGTGGAGAAGCTCTCCGGGCTCGTCGAGCAAGCCGCCGCGAGCCCGCTCGTCAAGGTCATCGGGCTCGGCGCGGGCGTGAAGACCGGCTTCGCGAAGATGCGCGGCCGCAAGAAGTGAAGCGGGGGTTCTGGGTCGCGCTCGGGCTCGGCGCGGGCGCGACCGGCGCCGTGCTCGCGAGCCGGTGGACCCGCAAGCAGGCCAAGCGTGTCGCCCCGGCCACCATCGCCCGCGAGGCCAAGGGCGGGCTGCTCGACTTCTCCAAGCTCGTGTCGGAGTCGATCCAGGAGGGCAAACGGGCGATGGAGGAACGCGAGGCCGAGCTCCGCCGCGACGAGCCCTAGTTAGACTCGCCGCATGCAGGGCGCCGAGATCCGCGAGACCTTCCTGTCGTTCTTCGAAGCACGCGGGCACACGCGTGTGCGCTCGTCGTCGCTCGTTGCGCCCCCGGAGTCCGGACTGCTCCTCACCGGGGCGGGCATGATCCAGTTCATCCCGTACTTCCTCGGGCAGTCGAAGGCGCCGTACGACCGGGCGACCAGCGTGCAGAAGTGCTTCCGCGCCAACGACATCGACAACGTTGGACACACCGACCGGCATCTCACGATGTTCGAGATGCTCGGCAACTTCTCCTTCGGCGACTACTTCAAGGCCGAGGCGGCGGCCTGGGGCCTCGAGCTCGTCACCGAGGGGTTCGGCATCGACCCCGACCGGCTGTGGGCGACCGCGTACCTCGACGACGACGAGGCGATCGAGATCTGGCAGGGACTCGGCATCCCGGCCGAGCGCGTCGTGCGACGAGGCAAGGCCGACAACTACTGGTGGACGCATGCCGCCGGGCCGGCCGGCCCGTGCTCGGAGATCTTCGTCGACCGGGGGGAACGCTTCGGCCCCGACGGCGGCCCCGACGTCGACGAGGACCGGTTCATCGAGATCTGGAACCTGGTGTTCATGCAGCACCAGGTCGATGCGCACGCCGAGATCCTGAGCGATCTTCCGACGAAGAACATCGACACCGGGTCGAGCCTCGAGCGCGTCGCGGTCGTGCTGCAGGATGTCGGCAGCTTCTTCGAGACCGACCTGTTCGCCCCGCTGCTCGACGAGGTCCAGTCCCTGTCGGGAAAGCACTACGGTGCGGACGAGCGCAACGACGTCGCGATCCGGATCATCGGCGAACACGCCCGAGCGACGGCCTTCCTCGTCGCCGACGGGGTCCAACCTTCGAACGAGGGACGCGGGTACATCCTGCGCCGCATGCTCCGGCGGGTCGTCTCGAATGCCCGCCAGCTCGGCGCCACGGGCGAGGTACTGCGCCCGCTGGTCGCCGTGGTCGTCGACGGGTTCGGTGAGGCCTACCCCGAGCTCGTGGAGAACCGAGCCTTCATCGAGCAGGTGCTCGGCTCCGAGGAAGACCGCTTCAGCGCCACCCTGCGCCAAGGCATGGTGCTGTTCGAGGAAGCCAGGGGACGCGCCGAAGGCGGGCAGGTCACCGGGCCCGACGCGTTCAAGCTCTCCGACACGTTCGGGTTCCCGATCGAGCTGACGGTCGAGCTCGCCGCCGACGCGGGGCTGTCGGTCGACGAGCAGGCTTTCCGCGACCTCCTCGAGGAGCAGCGCGCCCGCGCCCGCGCCGCGGTCAAGAAGGTGGAGATCGGGCTCGACGCCGGCGCGGTACCGCCGAGCGAGTTCGTCGGATACGGTCAGCTCGAGGCGGAGTCGCCGATCGCGATGCTGCTCGATCCGGCTCACGGCATGATCGACGCCGCGCAGGAAGGCGACGAGGTTTCGGTCTTCCTCGAGCGCACGCCGTTCTACGCGGAATCGGGCGGGCAGGTCGGCGACCAGGGCGAGATCCGCACCCAGTCCGGCACGGTGCGGGTGCGCGACGCGCAGTGGGCGGGTCCGGCCTCGATCGTGCACGTCGGCACCGTGACCTCCGGCGAGGTGCGGCCCGGCCAGGACGCGATCGCGGAGATCGACCGGCAGCGCCGTGAGTCGACGGCGCGCGCCCACACGTCGACCCACGTCGTGCACTGGACGCTGAAGCACATCCTGGGCGAGCACGCGCGCCAGGCCGGCTCGCTCGTGGCCCCCGGCCGGCTCCGCTTCGACTTCCCGCACCCCTCGTCGGTGCCGGTCGAGACGCTGGAACAAGCCGAGCTCGAGGCGAACCGCTTGCTCGCGCGCGACGACGCCCCGAACATCTTCGAGACGTCGATGGACGAAGCCAAGGCGCTCGGCGCCACGATGCTGTTCGACGAGAAGTACGGAGACGTCGTGCGCGTCGTCGAGATCGGCGACTACTCGCGCGAGCTCTGCGGCGGCACGCACGTCGAGCGCACCGGTCGCATCGGGGTGCTGCGCATCCTGCATGAGGGGTCGATCGGTGCCGGCATGCGCCGCGTCGAAGCGCTGGTGGGGCCCGACGCCCTGCGTGAGATCAACGCCGAGCGCGAGCTGCTGCGCGGTCTGGTCGACGCGCTCGGCAGCAAGGACCCGGCCGCGGCCCTCGAGCACGCCCGGCGGGTCGTCGACGAGAACAAGCGGCTGAAGAACGAGCTCGGCCGGCTCGGGCAGCAGCAGGCCGCCGGGCGCGTCGACGAGCTCGTGGCGACCGCGGTGAGCGTCGACGGCGTGCGACTCGTGCACACCGTGACGGACGCCGACGCCGACACCCTGCGCGAGCTCGCCCAGAAGGCGCTCGGCAAGCTCGGCGACCAAGCCGCCGTGGTGCTCGGCTCGGCCGCCGGCGGCAAGGCGCTGCTCGTCGCGGCCTGCTCGAAACCGCTCGCCGACCGGGGCGTCACGGCGCCGGCCCTGCTGGAACAGGCCGCCTCAGCCATCGGAGGCGGGGCCGGCGGCAAGCCGGGTCTCGGCTTCGCCGGTGGCAAGAAGGCCGAGGCAGTGCTGCCGGCCGTCGAGAGCATCCCGGCACGGCTGCAGGAGCTCCTCGCCCCACACTAGTATGGATGGGACTACCACCGACGATGCTCCGCCGGGCAGGGTGTTGGGACTCGACCTCGGAACCGCCCGCATCGGCGTCGCGGTCTCCGATGCCGATCGGCGCGTCGCGGTTCCGCACGGCACGATCCGCGCCGGGCAACCGCCGGGCGAGCTGGAAGCCGTGGCCGCGTTGGTCCTCGAGTTGGGCGTGACGGCGGTCGTCGTCGGCCACCCCCGGTCGATGTCGGGCGCATCGGGCGCACAGGCCCAGCAGGCCGAGGCCTTCGCTGCGGCGCTGCGCGCGGTGCTCGAGGTGCCCGTGGAGCTGCAGGACGAACGGCTGAGCACCGCGCAGGCCGAGCGCTCACTGCGTGCCGCCGGCGTCTCCGGACGGCGCCGGCGCGCCGTCGTCGACGAGAGCGCAGCTGCGATCATCCTCGGCGCCTGGCTCGACGCTCGCGCCAACCGGTGACCGGTATCCTCAACGAACCGATGCAGACCACCACGCCGCGCCGTGCGGACCGCCACGTGCAACGGGACCGTCCGCGTCGGGTCTCGCTCCTGCTGCTGTTCCTGGTGATGGGCGGACTCGTCGTATCGCTCGTCATGGCGAGCAGGTACTACGAGCGATGCCAGGGAGCGGCCGACGGACCGCGCCGCGAGGTGGCGTTCACGGTCGCCGACGGCGCGACGGCCGAGCAGGTTGTGGAGCGGCTCGCCGACGAGCGCGTGATCCCGTGCGGCGGCTTCCTCGGCAACCTGTTGATGCGCGGCACGGGCAAGTCGGCGGAGCTCCGTGCCGGCACGTATTCCCTGACGACCGGCATGACGCTCGACGCCGCGGTCAAGGTGCTCACGACGCCGCCGAAGGAGATCCCGACCGCCGAGCTGCTGATCCCGCCCGGCTACCGCGTCACCCAGATCGCCGACGCGATCGAGCGCTCCCTCGACATCCCGGCCGAGGACGTGCTCGAACGAATCGAACAGGGCAGGTTCGACCGGCCATCGGCGCTTCCCGCGAAGGCTCCGCTCGAGGGATTCCTCTGGCCCGAGACCTACCGCATCCCCACCCGAGACCACGCCGAAACGGTGATCCAACGGCTGCTCGACCAGTTCGCGAAGGAGACGAAGGACCTTCCCTGGGACAACGCTGAGTCGCTCGGCGTCACGCCCTACGAGATCGTCGTGATCGCGTCGATGATCGAGAAGGAAGCCGCGGTCCAGCGCGACCGCCCGCTGATCGCCGGGGTGATCTACAACCGCCTGCAAGAAGGCATGACCCTCGGCATCGACGCCACGCTGCTCTACGACGACCCGACGCCCGACGGCGAGCTCTCCACGGCTGATCTCGAGACCGACGGTCCGTACAACACCCGCATGCGCACCGGTCTGCCGCCGACGCCGATCGCGAGCCCGTACCTGTGGTCGTTGCGGGCCGCGCTCGAACCCGCCGACACGCCGTACTTCTACTACGTGCTCTGCGACGAGGACGGCGGGCACAAGTTCTCCGTGACCTACGACGAGCATCTCGCCAACGTCGATGCCTGCCTCTGACGGGCCTCTCGCGGCCGCGCGCATCGCGGGCGTGACCCACGTGGCGGGGGTCATCGGGTGGCCTGTCGAGCACAGCCTCTCCCCTCAGATCCACAACGCGGCCTTCGCTGCCCTGGGCCTCGACTGGACCTACGTTCCGCTGCCGGTAGTTCCCGGCGCGATGCGAGCGGCCACCGACGGCCTCGTCGCCCTCGGGTTCCGAGGCGCCAACGTCACGATGCCGCACAAGACCGAGGCCGCCGATCTCGCCGACGACCTCTCCGACGACGCATCGCGCCTTCGAGCGGTCAACACGTTCGTGGTCCGGGGCGACCGACTGTCCGGCCACAACACCGATGTGTCGGGGTTCGAGCGCTTCCTCGTGCGCGATATCGGCTTCGAGCCTCAGGGTCGCTCGGCGCTCGTCTACGGGGCGGGGGGAGCGGCCAGAGCCGTCGCGCTGGCGCTCGCGCAGGCAGGCATGTCGAGCCTCACCGTCGCGGTGCGTGACCCGTCGCGGGCGAGCGACGTGTCGGCGTCGGCCGACGGCACGGCGACGGCGGTGCGAGTCGTGTCGTTCGCCGACGTCGCGGATCTGCGGGTGGACCTGGTCGTGAACGCCACGCCGCTCGGCGCCGACGGCCGCGGCTGCCCTCCCCTCGGGGCGATCGGTCCGGGGGTGCTCGTGGTCGACCTGCTCTACCGACCCGCCCAGACCCCGCTGCAGCTCCAGGCCCGGGCGGCCGGGGCGGAGGCGTTCGGCGGCCTCGGCCTGCTGCTGCACCAAGCGGCGCTCTCGTTCGAGCTGTGGACCGGCACGCCGGCCCCGCTCGACGTGATGTCGGCCGCCGCGCTCGGCGTGCTCGCCGATCCGCGCTGAGGCCCTCCGAGTCGCCGGATCCTCAAGGGGTCTTTGCGCCGGGTCGATGCTGCAGAGGAGATGGACGACTACTCCGCGCTCGCGCAGCGGATCTCGGTAAGCGTGAGCGGGGTGTCGGGCGCCCTCATCCTGTCGAGGGACGGGCTGGTGCTCGGCGCCTATCCGAACGAGGACGAGAGCCTCGCCAAACCGGCATGGCTCAAGTTCATCGCGCTCGGAGAGCCCGAGCGGAGCTTCATCGAGTTCGCCGATCAGGTGTGGGCGTACGTGCGGCGGGGTCCGTACGCGGCGTTCGCCACTGCCGAAGCGGGCACGCGACCCGGCGTGCTCGTCGATCAGATGGAACAGGTGCTCCTCGTCGTCGAGGAAGGCCGGACGCGCCGCGACACGCTCCGCGTGCCGGATCCGACCGCAGCGCCGTCGGGCAAACCGAGGACCTCGCTCCACCCTCAGTCCGACAGGCCTGCGCCGGTCGAGCCGGCCGAGCTCTCCGTCACGTCTACGCCTCCAGCCGAGTCGGCCCGCGACCGGGGAGGGTTCTCCAGGACCCCGGGGGTCTCCGCATCACGGGGAGAACAGGGCACCTCACCGGCGGCCGACCCCGTGACCCCATCGCCGGAACAGCCGAGAACGCCCGCCCCGGCGGCCACTGACGAGCCCGTCGCCGCAACGCCGCCGAGCACGAGCGGACACGGTCAGTCCCTGCCGGCGGACGACTCCGAAGTCGACCCGATCCTGCTGGCCAAAGAGTTCTCGGGATTGCTTCAGCTCGACTCAGACGATGACGAATGAAGTTCGGTGAGGTCGAGCACGCACGGGGCCTCCTGAACACCAGCGCTACGCAAGGACGGCCATGACGACGGTCAAGCGGAAGTCGAAGCAGCTCGGGCAGATCCTGATCGAGCTGCAGATGATCACGCCCGAGCAGCTGGAGACGGCGCTCGAAGAGCACAAGCGCACGCCGAAGTCCCTCGGCCGCGTGCTCATCGACATGGGCATGATCAAGGAAGGCGACCTGGTCCGCGCCCTCGCCGAGCAGGTCGGACTCGAGTTCGTCGATCTCTCCGAGTACCCCGTCGATCCGACCTCGACCACCCTGCTGCCCGAAGCGCTCGCCCGGCGCTACCGCGCGATCCCGATCGGGGAGCGGGACGGCAAGCTGCTCGTGGCGATGTCGGACCCCGCCAATGTCTACGCGCTCGACGATATCCGCACGATCACGAACCGCGATGTGCAGCCGCTGGTGGCGACCGCCGCCGACGTCGAGCGAGCGATCCAGAAGTACGCAGGGCTCGACAACCAGGTCGAAGCGTTGGCGAGCGTGGCGGCTGACTCCGCCGACGACGAAGACCAGCACATGGAGGCGGCCCTCGAGGACGCCCCGATCGTCAAGCTCGTGAACGCCATCATGACCCAGGCCGTCGGCGACCGGGCTTCCGACGTGCACATCGAGCCGGCCGAGAAGAACGTGCGCATCCGCTTCCGCGTCGACGGCGTGCTGCACGAGCCCATGCCGCCGGCACCCAAGAACATCCAGGGCGGGCTGATCTCTCGCCTCAAGGTCATGGCCGAGCTCAACATCGCGGAGAAGCGTGTTCCCCAGGACGGCCGCATCTCGATGAAGGTCGGCGGCAAGCAGCTCGACCTGCGGCTCGCAAGCCTCCCCACGGTGCACGGCGAGAAGATCGTCATCCGCATCCTGGACAAGACTCAGGCGCTGTTGAAGCTCGAGGATCTCGGCTTCCTCGAGGATCCGTACAAGCGGTTCGCGCAGTCGTTCAGCAAGCCGTACGGCGCGATCCTCGTCACCGGACCGACGGGTTCGGGCAAGTCGACCACGATGTACTCGACGCTCAACATCCTGAACCAGGTCGACAAGAACATCATCACGGTCGAGGACCCGGTCGAGTACCGGCTCGCCGGTGTGAACCAGATCCAGGTGAACCCGAAGGCAGGGCTCACGTTCGCGAGCGCGCTCCGATCGATCCTGCGCGCCGACCCCGACATCGTGCTGATCGGTGAGATCCGTGACCGCGAGACCGCGATGATCGCGGTCGAAGCCGCGCTCACCGGCCACCTCGTGCTCTCGTCGCTGCACACCAACGACGCTCCGAGCGCGCTCACGCGTCTCACGGAGATGGACGTGGAGACGTTCCTCGTGGCCTCGGCGATCGATTCGATCGTGGCGCAGCGGCTCGCGCGCAAGCTCTGTGAGCGGTGCAAGGTCGCCTACCAGCCGGAGGAAGCCGAACTTTTGGCAGCCGGGTACCCCGAGTGGCTCTGGCCGGAGATCACCGAGATCTTCAAGCCCCAGGGATGCGCGGCCTGCGGCAACACGGGGTTCCGCGGGCGCATGGGTCTGTACGAGGTCATGCCCATCACCGAGGAGATCGAGCGACTGACGATCGAGCGGGCGTCGTCGGAGACGATCAAGGCGGTCGCGGTGCAGCAGGGCATGATCACGCTGCGCGACGACGGGCTCGAGAAGGTGCGCATGGGACACACATCGATCGAGGAAGTCGCGAGGGTGGTGAAGTGACGTGAGCATGGTGCAAGAGGAAGCCGACGTCCAGGTACCGATCCCGGAGCTGCTGGGGGCGCTGCTCGATCACGAGGGGTCCGACCTGCACCTCACGGCCGGCGCCCCGCCGGTGGTGCGGGTGCACGGCGAGCTCGAGCGCATCGAGGGCTACCCGGCGCTCTCGCCACGGGGGCTGCAGGGCATGATCTACGCGATCCTGCCGCAGAAGCTGCGCGAGCGCTTCGAGCAGGAGCTCGAGCTCGACATGTCGTACTCGCTGCCGGGCCGGGCCCGGTTCCGCGTCAACGTGTACATGCAGCGCGATGCGATCGGCGCCGCGTTCCGCGTGATCCCCTTCGAGATCAAGGCGATCGAGGATCTCGGGCTGCCGTCGGTCGTGGCCGACCTGGCGCGCTTCCAGCGCGGTTTCGTGGTCGTGACCGGTCCGACCGGTTCGGGCAAGTCGACGACGCTCGCCTCGATGGTCGACGTCGTCAACACCGAACGCAAGGGCCACATCATGACGGTCGAGGACCCGATCGAGTTCCTGCACAAGCACAAGAGCTGCATCGTGAACCAGCGTGAGGTCGGCGCCGACACGCACGGGTTCGCGAGCGCGCTCAAGCACGTGCTGCGCCAGGACCCCGACGTCATCCTGGTCGGCGAGATGCGTGACCTCGAGACGATCTCGACGGCGATCACCGCGGCCGAGACCGGACACCTCGTCTTCGCCACGTTGCACACCCAGGACGCACCGCAGACGATCGACCGCATCATCGACGTGTTCCCGCCTCACCAGCAGCAGCAGGTGCGCGTGCAGCTCGCCACCACGCTGATGGGCGTCGTGACGCAGCAGCTCATCCCGACCCAGGACGGCAAGGGGCGCGTCGCGGCCATCGAGGTGCTCGTGACCACGCCGGCGATCAGGAACCTGATCCGCGAGGGCAAGGTGCACCAGGTCTACTCGGCGATGCAGGCCGGCGGGCGATTCGGCATGCAGACCATGGACATGTCGCTCGCCCAGCACGTGAAGGCGGGCCACATCAGCCAGCAGCTCGCCTTCGAACGCTGCCACGAGCCCGACGAGCTCCAGCGGCTTATGGGCGGCGCCGGCGCCGCCCCGGTCGACACCGGCGGCGCGATCGACATGGGCGGCGGAATGGGCGGCGGAAGCATGGGCGGCGGCGGCATGGTCATGGGCGGGATGTAGGGAGACACGATGGCTCAGACCTTCCAGTACAAGGTCCGCGACAAGTCGGGCAACATGGTCACCGGCACCCTGGTGGCCGACAGCGAGCTGCTCGTGCTGCAGCGCTTGCGCGAGATGGGCTACACCCCGCTCGAGGTGGGCAAGGAGAAGAAGGGCTTCAACCTCGAGATCAACATCCGCAAGCCGAAGGTGAAGCTGAAGGACCTCTCGATCTTCTCGCGCCAGTTCGCGACGATGATCAACTCGGGCCTGCCGATCCTGCGGGCCCTCGCGATCCTCGCCGAGCAGTCGACGAACAAGGCGCTGGGCGAAGCGCTCACGACCTGTCGCATGGACGTGGAACAGGGCGCGTCGCTCTCGGGTGCGATGCAGAAGCACCCGAAGGTGTTCAACGACCTCTACATCTCGATGGTCAAGTCGGGCGAGATGGGCGGTTCGCTCGACACGACCCTGCTGAAGCTCGCGGCGATGCTCGAGCGCGAGGTGCATCTGCGCGGCAAGATCAAGTCGGCCATGACCTACCCCGTCGCGGTCGTCGGTCTCGTGCTGCTGATCATGTCCGCGATGCTGCTGTTCGTGGTGCCGCAGTTCAAAGGCATCTACGGCCAGCTCGGCGGCCAGCTGCCGCTGCCCACCCGGTCCCTCATCGCGATGTCGGACGCGATGAAGAAGTACTGGTACATCGTGATCGGCGGCTTCTTCGCCGCGAGGTTCTTCCTGCGCCGGTACAAGAAGACCGAGAAGGGCCGGATGCAGCTCGACCGGCTGAAGCTGCGCGCGCCCGTGTTCGGGCCGCTGTTCCACAAGACGGCGCTGTCGCGCTTCTCGAGCACGCTCGCGATGCTGCTGTCGGCCGGCGTGCCCATCCTGCAGGCCTTCGACATCGTGTCCGACACCGTGAACAACAAGGTCATCTCGAAGGCGGTCGCCGACGTGCAGTCGAGCGTGCGCGAGGGTGAGTCGATCGCGAGGCCGCTGTCGAAGCACGCCGTGTTCCCCCCCATGGTGGTCCAGATGATCGCGGTCGGGGAGGAGACCGGGCAGGTC
>DASVGA010000010.1:0-3164 GCA_036379795.1 Actinomycetota bacterium
GGAAGCGGGAACGCCGGCCTCGCTACTTCGAGGCGACCTCGGCCTCGCCGGCCGCGGCCTGACCCGCCGCGAGCCGGGCCGTCTCCACCCGGAAGGGTGAGCAGCTCACGTAGTCGAGCCCGAGCTCGTGGCAGAAGACCACGCTCGCCGGGTCGCCGCCGTGCTCGCCGCAGATGCCCAGGTGCAGCGAGGGGTTCGCGGCCTTGCCCTGCTCGACGGCCGTGCGCATCAGCGCGCCGACCCCCGGCCGGTCGATCGTGACGAACGGGTTCGCCGGCACGAGCTTGCGTTCCTCGTACATGCCCACGAACTTGCCGATGTCGTCGCGGCTGAAGCCGAACGCCGTCTGCGTGAGGTCGTTCGTTCCGAACGAGAAGAACTCGGCCGTCTCCGCGATCTCGCCCGCGGTCACGGCGGCCCGAGGAAGCTCGATCATCGTTCCCCACTCGAGGTGGCTGAGCTCGACCTGCTCCCGCGACAGGATCTCGGCGGCGACCGGCTCGAGCTCCGCTCGCATCTGCGCGAACTCGGGCGCGGTCGCGACCAGCGGGATCATGATCTCGACCTTGGGGTCACCGCCCGCCTTCACGACCTCGACCGCCGCTTCGACGATCGCGCGCACCTGCATCGCGTAGAGGCCAGGCTTCACGATGCCGAGCCGCACGCCCCGCAAGCCGAGCATCGGGTTCATCTCGTGCAGCTCGTTCACCTTCTGCAGCACGCGCTCCTGCTCAGCGACATCGTCACCCTTGGCCTTGGCGAGCGCGACCTCGACCGCGAGCTCGACCTGGTCGGGCAGGAACTCGTGCAATGGCGGGTCGAGCAGTCGCACCGTGACCGGAAGCCCGCTCATCGCCGTGAAGATGCCGACGAAGTCGTTCCGTTGCAACGGAAGCAGCGTCTCGTACGCCGCCTCTTCCTCATCGGCAGTCTCGGCGAAGATCATCTGGCGCACCGCCATGACCCGTTCCTCGCCGAGGAACATGTGCTCGGTGCGGCACAGGCCGATGCCCTCGGCGCCGCGTTCGCGGGCGTTCGTCGACTGCTCGGGCGTGTCGGCGTTGGCCCGCACCCGCAGCGTCCGGTGGTCGTCGGCCACGCGCATGATGCGCTCGAACGCGCGCCAGAGCGGCTCTGCACGCGCGGACTCGTCGCCCTGTCGCGCCTTCTCGAGCAGCGACTCTTCTAGCGGCAGCTCCCCGACGAAGACGTCCCCCGTGAAGCCGTCGATCGTGATCGTCTCGCCCTCGCGCACCTTGGTGCCGTTGGCCGCGAACTCTCCGTCGGCAACGCGCAGCTTGATCGCATCGGCCCCGCAGACGGCCGGGATGCCCTCGCCCCGCGCGACCACCGCGGCGTGCGAGTTCGTGCCGCCCGCGCTCGTGAGGATGCCCTGGGCGGCGATCATGCCGTGATAGTCGTCGGGTGTCGTCTCGCGCCGAACGAGGATGACCTTCTCCCCCGCCTGGCCGCGGGCCTGCGCCTCGTCGGCGGTGAACACGACGGCGCCGATCGCGGCGCCGGGCGAGGCATTGAGCCCCTTGGCGATCGGCGCCGTTGCCGAGGCGGCCGCGGCGTCGATCCGCCGCTTGAAGAGCTCCTCGAGCCGGTTCGCGTCGACACGCAGCAGGGCTTCGCTTTCGTCGATCAGACCCTCTTCCAGCATCTCGTGGGCCATGACCCACTCACCGAACGCGGTGCGCTTGCCCACGCGCGTCTGCAGGATCCAGAGCCGGCCCTTCTCGATCGTGAACTCGATGTCGCACATGTCGCGGTAGTGCTGCTCGAGCGTCGTCATGACCTCGCGCAAGCCCGCGTACGACGCGGGGTCGACCCGTTCGAGGTCGGTGAGCGGAAGCGTGTTGCGGATACCGGCGACGACGTCCTCGCCCTGGGCGTTGCCGAGGTAGTCGCCGTAGGGGACCTTCTCGCCGGTCGAGGGGTCGCGCGTGAACGCCACGCCGGTGCCGGAATCGTCGCCACGGTTACCGAACACCATCGACTGCACGTTGACGGCGGTGCCGAGCGAGTCGCTGATCTTGTTCTGGCGCCGGTAGTCGATCGCGCGCTTGCCGTTCCAGCTCTTGAACACGGCCTCGATCGCGAGCCGCATCTGCTCGCGCGGGTCGATCGGGAAGTCCTTGCCCGTGTGCTCGTGGTAGATGCCGAGGAACTCGCCGGTGAGCTGCTCCAGGTCGTCGGCGTCGAGGTCGGTGTCGGTCGCGCCCTCGCCCTTGCGCTCCTTGGCAGCGTCGAGCGCGTGCTCGAACGCATCGCCCGGCACGTCCATGACGATCTTGCCGAACATCTGGATGAACCGCCGGTACGCGTCACGCGCGAACCGCATGTCGCCGCCCGACTGCTCGGCGAGCCCCTTCAGCGACCCCTCGTTGAGCCCGAGGTTCAGCACCGTGTCCATCATGCCGGGCATCGAGAACTTCGCGCCCGAGCGCACGCTCACGAGCAGCGGGTCGCTCGGGTCGCCGAGACGCTTGCCCATCGAGGACTCGAGGGTCTGCACGTGCTGCTCGACCTCGTCCATCAGCCCGTCGGGGAAGCCGCCCTCGCTCAGGTAGGCGAGGCACGCCTCGGTCGTGATCGTGAACCCGTGCGGAACCGGGAGCCCCATGTTCGTCATCTCGGCGAGGTTGGCGCCCTTGCCGCCGAGCAGGTCCTTCATGTCCTTGTTGCCTTCAGGGAAGTCGTAGACGTACTTGGTCACGGCATGCCTCCGGCACAGCTCGAACGGTTCGGAGCCGCCAGTCTACGGCCGGGAAGCGACGGGCCCGGGGAGGCTCACTCGCACAGATGCGTCACCACAGATCCGTCGATCGTCGTCGTGCATCTGCTCCCACCTGGGCCACAGTCGCGAGAACGCCTCGGCCGCGATCTCTTCGGCGGCGGCCGCGTCGAGGATCACCAGGGCGCATGCCCGCACGACCCGCGGGTACCGCTCGCGGAAGAACCGCTCGAAGCCCTCACGGTCGGCCACCACATCGTTCTATCCCGAAGGGAAGCCTTCCGCTTACAGCGCGGAGGATCTACACATCGATGTGTTGTCGGTGTAGGCTCGCATGATGGCTCGCATGGTGAGAACGAACATCGTGATCGACGAGAAGCTGATCCGCCGCGTCATGGACCTCTACCAGCTGAAGTCGAAGCGA
>DASVGA010000011.1:0-6706 GCA_036379795.1 Actinomycetota bacterium
CCGACCACCGTCGCGCCTGCGCTCTGCAACATCGCCACCTCGGTCGGGGTCTCGTAGGCGGGGCCGCTCATCGCCGCATACACGCCGACCGACGTTGCGACGCCAAGCGCCTGCGCTCGCTCCGACGCCAGCTCGCGCAGACCGGCATCGTAGACCTCGCTGGTCGAGATGAACGTGGGCATGCCGTCGGGATAGCGCCATCCTCGCAGGGGTGCTGCCCCCATCATGTTCAGGTGGTCCCGCACGACCACGACCGTGCCGGCAGCCTCTCCCGGCCGCAGCCCTCCGACCGCCGCCGTGAGCACCATCGTCTCGGCACCGAGCTGACAGCTCAACCTCGGCAGCAATGCCGGCACGTCCATGCCGTGACCTTCGTAGAAGTGGTACCGGCCGTAGAACGCCGCGATCGGAACGCCCGAGAGGCGACCGAGCACGAGCCTGCCCGCGTGTCCCGGCACCCCCGACGCAGGGAAGCCGGGCAGGTCGGTGTATGCAAAGCTCGCCTGCTCCTCCAGATGGTCGGCGAGGGCAGGACCGAGTCCTGACCCCAAGACGACCCCTGCGACGGGCACGAGATCGGTACGGGCGCGGACGATCTCGGCGGCCTGCTCCGCCAGATCGTCGCCGGGGCCGGGCGAGCCACCCGCCGTCACGGCGTGGCCGCCGAGTCGAGGGCAGCCTTGAGACGCACGATCGCGTCGATGGGCGACGGATCGACCCCGTGCAGCAGGCCGAGGTAGCAACTCGTGAAGTCGCCCATGATCGCGAGCGAGAGGAAGCGTGACAGTGCCGTGCGACCCGTGGCCCAGACTTCCTCGGTCACCGCCCCGGCTTCCCGAGCGATCTCGAGCGAGATCGGGAACCGCAGGGCGATGTCGGGATGCTCACCCTCGTCGCGCAGCGCGACCACGAACGAGCTCCGGCCCCGCTCGTCCGACCACCCCACCACCTCGTTGTGGTCGAGCTCGGGAAGGGCCGACGCCCACGACGGCACCTTGGCGTTCTCGTTCATCTGGGCCTTCCATCGGCCGGCGGCGGCCGACCCGACGCCCGACCCACCCCAGACGACAGGCTGACGGTCGCCGATGCGCATCGCGAGCGCCTTGGCTTCGTTCCGCTCCGGCGGCACCTCGGGCGCGAGGGCGTCGATCAGCGGGGCCATGACGCCGATGGCGTCGTTCACGTCGTCGTTGAGCCCGGGGAGGAGACCAACCTGCTCCATCGCACCCAGTAACGCGAACGAGAGGTAGCCGAGCGCGGCACGAGGCAGGTACCCGCCTGGGATGCGCACCGATGCGATGCCGAGCTCGTCGGCGCGTTCGGCGAGGGTGCCGCCCGAGGTGATGGGGACGATGCGCGCTCCTCGCGATCGGGCTTCCTCGAAACAGGCAAGGGTCTCCGCCGTGCCACCGGAGTAGGAGGAGCAGACCACCAGGCTGTGCGGACCCACCCATGCCGGGAGCACCGGGGAACGGACGACCTCGACGGGCACGACCAGCCGGTCACCGTACGAGGCACGCAGGACATCGCCGGCGATGCCGGAACCCCCCATGCCGCAGAACGCGACCGCGGTAACGCCGTCGGCGAGCGGAAGGCCCGTCGTCGCCATGGCCGCCTCATAGCCCGCCTTCGCGTGACCCGGCATCGAGGCGACCGCCCCGAGCATGTCCGCAGCGTCGAGCGCGCGCAGCGCTCCGACGTCGTTCAGGTCGGTCACCGCGCCCCCGGCGCGCCATCTGGCTTGCGGGCTTCGTCGATGAGCATCACCGGGATGTCGTCACGGATCGGGTACGCGTAGCCGCAGGTTCGACAGACCAAGAGCTGCTCGGATTCCCGATAGTCGAGGTCGCCGCGATCGTTCGGACAGACGAGGATCTCCAGCAACTCTGGATCGAGGGTCACGGTCGCTCCTTGCGTTCGTCGTCGGCTCGGATCAGCGCGAGCACCTCAGCCGTCTTCTCGGCCAGCAGCTCCGGCGTTCGCGCCTCGGCATTCAGCCTGAGCAAGGGCTCGGTGTTCGAGGGGCGCACGTTGCACCACCAGTCGTCGAACTCTACCGTCAGCCCGTCGAGCCGGTCCTGCTCGCCGTCAGCGTAGTGCGCCGAGATCGCCTCGATCCGAGCCACCGGATCGTGGACCACGGAGTTGACCTCGCCCGAGGCCTCGTAGCGCCGCAACGGAGCGAGCAGCTCCGACAGCGGCTGATCGGCCTTGGAGAGCTCACCCAGCGCCGCGACGGCCGCGATCAACCCGGAGTCGGCCCGGTAGTTCTCACGGAAGTAGTAATGGCCCGAATGCTCGCCGCCGAAGATCGCGCCGGTCTCGGCCATCACCTGCTTGATGAACGAATGCCCCACCCGCGTACGCACCGGTTCGCCGCCGTGCTCGCGGATGACCTCGGGCACGGTCCATGAGCAGATCAGGTTGTGCACGATCTTCGCGCCGGGCTCGTGCTCGAGCATGGCGATCGCGACGAGAGCGGTGAGCAGGGATCCGCTCACGTCCTGGGCACGCTCGTCGATCAGGAAGACCCGGTCGGCGTCGCCGTCGAACGCCAACCCGATATCGGCACCGTGTTCGAGCACGGCAGCCTTCAGATCCTTCTGGTTCTCGGGGTCGATGGGATCCGCCGGGTGATTCGGGAACGTGCCGTCGAGCTCGGGGTACAGGTGATGCAGGGTGACGGGAAGCCGTTGCATCACCGCCGGTACCACGAGCCCGCCCATGCCGTTGGCCGTGTCGGCAACGACGGTGAGCGGCCGCATCGCATCCACGTCGATGAACGACAGCACGTGCTCGACGTAGTCGCCCAGCAGATCACGCGTCTGCACCGACCCCCGGTCCGCCGACGCCGGCACGGCATCGTGCTCGACCATGTCCCTGATGGTCCGCAGACCCGTCTCCTCACCCACCGGTTTGGCGCCCGCGAGACAGAACTTCATGCCGTTGTACTGCTTGGGGTTGTGGCTCGCGGTCAGCATGATCCCGGGCATGTCGAGCGACCCCGAAGCGAAGTAGAGCAGGTCGGTCGAGGCGAGACCCAGGTCGACGATGTTCACTCCGGTCGACGTGGCCCCTTCTGCGATGCCCCCGGCCAGCTCAGGGGAACTCAGCCGGCAATCGCGGCCGATGACGATGCTGGACGCCCCGCTCCATCGCGCGAAGGCAGCGCCGATGCGACGTACGAGGTCGACGTCGAGTTCGTCGGGGACGACGCCACGCACGTCATAGGCCTTGAAGATGCGATCGAGGTCACGCTGCACGCTCGCATGTTACGAAGGGCGCGCGTAGCCCGTCAGACGATGAGGCGGTCCCGACCGGACGGTCGATCCGGCGGTCGGCAGCAGCTGCTAGTTCTCGACGACCAGTCCGATCACCGACGCGAGCGGCACCTCGTCCCCATCGCGGTACCACCATTTCGCCTCACAGTGGTGGCAGGTGCTGAAGGAGAGGTCACGGCCGCCCACCGACATGGAGATCGCGATGAGGTCGCCGACACGGCACTGGGGACAGGTTCCGGTTTCCATGAGGAGAGTCTCGGCCGCGCACACGCGTCGAGCACATGGCTCAGCGCAGCCATTTCATTAGGCCCGTCGGGCCGTGGGGTGCCTGGGCCGCGCTCAGAGGGCACAACCCCATCCGGGGGACACAGCGGACGTTCGGCCGATGACGAACGCCTCTGTCCGCGGTCAAACGGCGAGCGCGTCCGCGGTGTCGGGGATGCGCACCACACGGGAATCGTCCACTGCCCACCCCACGGGCGGGGTCATGCGCTCGACGTGTTCACGGCACAGATCGAGCAGGTTGCGATCTCGTTCGGGGAGCAGATCGCCGATCACGACCCGACGCTCCGCGTATCGGAGCGAGACGGTGGCTACAGGCTCGGCGTCGCATCGCATCTTGGCGCAGGTTCGCATGCGCCGACCCTAGATGACAGACGTGTGATCTCCAAGCACCTGCGGGAACGTGTTCGGGGGTCGCCGCGGACCGTCCTCGGGAAGACAGATGTACCCCGCAGTGGCGCTCCGGTTTCCCATCGCGTCGCTACGGGGTACGAGAGGAACCCTACGCCCTCTGCACGTTGGCCGACAAGGGTCGGCGCGAGAAAAGAGTGACAAGAGCCGTCAGACGTTCACGGCGTCGGGCGTGTCGCCCTCGACCGCATCGGCCGGACGCGACCCGACGACGATGACCCTCGTCCCCACGTCGACCATGGGATACAGCTCCTCGATCTCGGCGTTGTGCATGCGGATGCACCCATGAGACGCGTAGGTGCCGATCGAACTATCGGCCGGCGTGCCGTGGATGCGGATCAACCCCGGGGCGGTGATGTACAGCGCGCGGGTGCCCATGGGCGCCGTCGGCCCGCCAGGCACGACCGCCGGAAGGTCCGCGCCCCAGCTGTCGAGCGCGGGGTTGTACCAGGTCGGATTCACGGCCTTGCGATAGAGGTTCCAGTCGCCCGCGGGCGTCGTCCAGCCGGGCATGGCCGTCGCCACCGACCAGGTGCGGATGACATCGAAGCCGTCGTAGAGGTAGAGCTTGTTCTCGTCGACGCGCACGACGATGGTCCGGGGCATCGTTCGTTCGGTCACCTTGGGCTGGACCTTCAACACGGGGAGCACGATGTCGTCGACAGCTCGGGTCCGCAGGGCCGCGCGGAGCGATGTCCGAGCTCGTACGAAATCCAACGCGCGCCCCGGCCTCGGCTGTACGAACCGCAGCTTTCCCTTTGCATAGGTGATGTCGGCGCTGCGCGGCTTCTTCGCCACATCGTGAGCGACACGCGTGAGCACCTCATCGACACGGCCCGTGCCCGAGTATCCGAGCTCGACTTCTTGCTCGACGGATCGGTCGTTGAATCGGTACCAGAACCGCGAGAAGGTACTCATCGAATCGCCGACCGCGAGGGCGCGGTTCACGGCCGCGACCGCGTTGGCACGCTGCCCGAGCTCGCCGAGCGAAACCTTCCATGATCGATCGCGGGTTCGAAGCTCGATCTGGCTCCTGAGCTCGACGGCGGCAGCAGCGCGCACGGCGTCGACCGCCTCGGCTCGCGTCATGCCACCCACGTCGACCCCGGCGATCAGCACGCCCGGCAGGATGCGGTCGGCGTGGGAGGACTCGTACCGGTAAGCGGAGTACGCGGCGCCGCCGGCGGCGAGCACGACGACGCCCGCGACGATCGCGACCACGGCGACGGCGCGACGCTTCCGGGCTGGAGCGTGGATTCCTCTCGACATCGGACCTGTTCCCGCCTCGATGGACCGGCTCATGATACGGGACGACGCAACCCCCGCTCGTCGGTCGTTCAGGGGGTTTCCGTTTCGGTTTCGGTTTCGGGTATCGGCATCCCCGCGGCGAGTCCGAAGAGCGAGAGCCCCTCGTTGCCGAGCGACGTCGACGCGCCGAGCGCCACCACCGGCGAGCCCTCGGAGACCACGAGGAGGGACGAGCCTGCGACCCCGTCCATGAATCCGCGGGGCGCTGCGGCCACGGTTCCCGCGGGGATCGACATGCCGATCTCCGACGCTTGCTCGCCCTCGTCGGGGATGCTCGTCACGGTCACCGTCGCCGTCGAGGTCCCCGGGTTCAGGAGGAGCAAGCCGGCGCGGGACGGCTGGCCGGCGACGGTGGGTGTGACCACCCACGACTTCGCGGGCGCGACCGAGCCCGCGGTCGCGCCGATGTCGCCCCCCAGCCCCACCGTGCGCAGCGCCGCCACGACCGGCTCACCCTCGCTCACCACGAGGTCGATGCCCGAGGGCCCGGTGGTCACGATCGGATGCAGGGCCGCCGACGCCGGCTCCTGCGATCGCTCGACCAGGCCGCCCGCCGGCTGAGGGGCATCCTCAGAGCGCAGGGTTGCCGAGAACGTGGATCCGATCTGTCCGACGGCCTCAGGCGGCGACGCCGCGGCGTCCGACAGGGACGGGATGGCAACGGCAAGCGACGAACGCCCGGTGGCGCTCGGTGTGAGCAGCACCTGCCGCGGCGTCGTGCCCGCAGATGCGAGCACGCTGCCGATGCCACGACCGTCAGCGACGACCAGGGTCGACGCCGCCACCCGGCCGGTCGAGACCTCGACCGACACGCCCAGGGCGTCCTCACCTTGCGCGTAGAGGTTCAGGCGGATCGCGGTACTCCGCCGGGGCTTCAACGTGACGTCGGAGAGGTCGGCATGGCGAACCGGCGCGCGCCCACCCCCGGAGAAGATGGCGACGTCGAAGACGGCATCGACATCGAACGGGTTCATGACCACCAGGAAGGCCTGTTCACCTTCACCGGTCGCCGGAGCCGCCGATACCCAATCGCGACCCGCGACGGGGGCACACGGTTCGGCACCGACCCCTCCGCCTCCTTCTCCACCTCTGATCAGCCAGCCGGCCGCCACCCAGCCGCCGAACGACTCGACGAAGGTGGCCGACGACCGCTGCGTGGCAGAGATCGTCACGCCGAGCTGTGACCCCGGCGCCACCTCGAGCTCGGACGGCGGCGCGCTCGCCTCGGCGTCGAGCTCGGTCACGCGGATCGTGACGGGCTGGTCTCCCGGATTCGCCACGGATACCGTTCCTTCGTAGCCTTCGCCACCCCCGTGGGGGCAGAGCCAGGTGCCCGACGTGACGGTCGAGGGAAGGGCGCTCGAGGGCTCTCGGATTCCGAGACCGTCGAGCGAGACAGCACCGACGGCCACCACCGCGGCGAC
>DASVGA010000012.1:0-6602 GCA_036379795.1 Actinomycetota bacterium
AGCGAGATGTCGAAGCAGAAGTTCGAGCGGACGAAGCCGCACGTGAACATCGGCACGATGGGTCACATCGACCACGGCAAGACCACGCTGACCGCGGCGATCACCAAGCGCCAGGCCGACAAGGGCCTCGCCCAGTTCACCCCGTTCGACGAGATCGACAAGGCTCCCGAGGAGCGCGAGCGCGGCATCACGATCGCGATCGCCCACGTCGAGTACGAGACCGATGCCCGCCACTACGCCCACGTCGACATGCCCGGGCACGCCGACTACGTGAAGAACATGATCACCGGCGCCGCCCAGGTCGACGGCGCGATCCTCGTCGTGTCTGCCGCCGACGGCCCGATGCCCCAGACCCGCGAGCACGTGCTGCTGGCCCGCCAGGTGGGGGTGCCCTACATCGTGGTGGCCCTCAACAAGTGCGACATGGTCGACGATCCCGAGCTGTTGGAGCTCGTGGAGCTCGAGGTCCGCGAGCTGCTCAGCGGCTACGAGTTCCCCGGCGACGACGTGCCGGTCGTGCAGGTGAGCGCCCTCAAGGCGCTCGAGGGCGACGAGGCCTGGGTCGCGAAGATCGACGAGCTGATGGATGCCTGCGACAGCTACATCTCAGAGCCCACCCGCGACACCGACAAGCCCTTCCTGATGCCGATCGAGGACGTCTTCTCGATCACCGGGCGCGGCACGGTCGTGACGGGCCGCGTCGAACAGGGCCGCCTCGCCAAGATGAGCGAGATCGAGATCGTCGGGATCCGCGACACCCGCAAGACGACCGCGACCGACCTCGAGATGTTCCGCAAGCTGCTGGACGAGGTCGTGGCCGGTGACAACGTCGGCATCCTGCTCAGAGGCATCGACAAGGAAGACGTCGAGCGCGGTCAGGTGCTCGCCGCACCGGGCTCGATCACGCCCCACACGAACTTCAAGGGCCAGGTCTACATCCTGTCCAAGGACGAGGGAGGCCGCCACACCCCGTTCTTCAACGGCTACCGCCCCCAGTTCTACTTCCGCACCACCGACGTCACCGGCTCGGCGGCCCTGCCCGAGGGGGTCGAGATGGTGATGCCCGGCGACAACGTCGAGATGTCGGTCGAGCTGATTGCTCCGATCGCCATGGAAGAGGGCCTTCGCTTCGCGATCCGCGAGGGCGGACGCACCGTCGGCGCCGGCCGCGTCACCGAGATCGTCAAGTAGTCCCGCCCAGACCAGACAGCCGAGCAACGACCGACGAGAGGCGCGACGACCGTGGCAGGACCCAAGATCCGCATCAAGCTCCGGGCCTACGACCACCGCATGCTCGACGTGGCCGCGCGCGACATCGTCGAGCACGTCACCCGCACCGGCGCCAAGGTCGTGGGGCCCGTCCCGCTGCCGACCGAACGCGCGATCTACACGGTCATCCGCTCCCCGCACAAGTACAAGGACTCGCGCGAGCATTTCCAGATGCTCACGCACAAGCGACTGATCGACATCGTCGACGCGACCTCGAAGACGGTTCAGGAGCTCCAGCGGCTGAACCTGTCGGCCGGGGTCGACATCGAGATCAAGCTCTAAGAGGACCAGATGGCGACCGATCACAACGTGAAGGGCATCCTCGGCACGAAGCTCGGGATGACCCAGATCTTCGACGACACCCGCGCCGTGCCGGTCACGGTGATCCAGGCGGGCCCGTGCGTCGTCGCTCAGATCAAGACCGAGGAACGCGACGGCTACGACGCCGTGCAGCTCGCCTTCGGGGAGATCCGCGCGAACCGGCTCACGAAGCCGATGAAGGGTCACTACGACGCGAGCTCGGCGGAGCCGCGGCGGCACCTGGTGGAGCTGCGCACCGCCGACGCCTCCTCGTACGAGCCGGGGCAGGAGTTGCGGGCCGACGTCTTCTCGCCCGGAGACGTCGTCGATGTCGTCGGCGTCTCCAAGGGCAAGGGGTTCGCGGGCGTCATGAAGCGACACGGGTTCGGGGGGCTCAAGGCGAGCCACGGTACCCACCGGGTACACCGGGCGCCGGGTGCCATCGGCGCGTGCGCTACGCCGAGCCGGGTCTTCAAGGGCATGCGCATGGCGGGCCAGCAGGGCAACGCGCGGGTCACCGTGCTGAACCTGCAGGTGGTGCAGGCCGACGCCGGACGCAACCTGCTGCTCGTTCGCGGCGCGGTGCCCGGTCCCGAAGGTGGACTCGTCATGGTCCGCTCCGCGGTCAAGTCCCCGGCGGCGAAGGGTGCCTGAGATGGCGACGACGATCGACGTGCACGACGCGCAGGGCAAGAAGGCCGGCTCCCGCGACCTCGCGCCCGGCGTCTTCGAGGCGCCGGTGAGCGTGCCGCTCATGCATCAGGTCGTGGTGGCCGGGCTCGCCGGCATCCGCGCCGGCACGCACTCGACCAAGACCCGCGGCGACGTGCGAGGCGGCGGCAAGAAGCCGTGGCGTCAGAAGGGCACCGGCCGAGCCCGACAGGGATCGATCCGCTCCCCCCAGTGGGTCGGCGGCGGGGTCGCGCACGGACCGCAGCCTCGTGATCACTCCATGCGCGTGAACAAGAAGATGCGCAAGGGCGCGCTGCGATCTGCGCTCACCGATGCCGCGCGCAGCGGCAAGCTCGTGGTCGTCTCCGAGATCGGGTTCGACGAGCCCAAGACCAAGCGGGCCACGGATCTCCTGTCGGCGCTCGATCTCACCGGCAACGTCTTGCTCGTGCTCGACCAGCCGACCGACGACGGGGCGATCGAGCGCTCCTTCCGCAACCTGGCCCGCGTGAAGATGGCCTACGCAGGCGGCCTCGGCACCTACGACGTCTTGTGGGCCGATTGCGTTCTGCTCACGGGCGCCGCCCTCGACGTGCTCGAGGGCTCCGCCACGAGGTCGGGTGACGCCTCGTGAAGTCGCATCGAGACGTCATCGTGCGCCCGATCGTGTCGGAGAAGTCCTACGCCGGTCTCGAGCGCAACACCTATACGTTCCTGGTCGATAAGCGGGCGAACAAGACCGAGATCAAGGAAGCCGTGCAGGCCATCTGGGAAGTGCGGGTCACGTCCGTCAACACGCTGCACCGCCGCGGCAAGGTGAAGCGCCGCGGCTACACGAAGGGCAAGCGTCCCGACGAGAAGCGTGCCGTCGTCACCCTCGCCGAGGGCGACTCGATCGAGATCTTCGAGGGTTGATGACCATGGCCGTTCGCAAGCACAAGCCCACGACGCCGGGACGACGCGGATCGAGCGTCTCGTCGTTCGACGAGATCACACGGGCGACCCCCGAGAAGTCGCTGCTCGCCAAGAAGCACCGCAAGGCGGGGCGCAACGTGCACGGGCGCATCACGGCGCGCCACCAGGGCGGAGGCACCAAGCAGCGCTACCGCGTGGTCGACTTCAAGCGGAACAAGGACGGCGTGCCCGCCAAGGTCGCCCACATCGAGTACGACCCGAACCGCAGCGCGCGCATCGCCTTGCTCCACTACGCCGACGGCGAGAAGCGCTACATCCTCGCGCCGCAAGGTGTGCGTCAGGGCGACCGCCTCGTGAGCGGCCCCGACGCCGAGATCCGTCCCGGCAACGCGCTGCCGCTGCGCAACATCCCGGTCGGGACCGTCGTGCACGCGATCGAGCTCAAGCCCGGCGCCGGCGCCAAGCTCGCACGATCCGCGGGGGCGAGCGTGCAGGTCATGGCCAAGGAAGGGTCGATGGCCACGGTACGGCTTCCGTCGGGGGAAACCCGCCTCGTACCCGCTGCGTCCAAGGCCACGGTCGGCACGGTCGGCAACCCGGAGCACGAGCTGATCTCTCTCGGCAAGGCAGGCCGGGCGCGCTGGAAGAACAGGCGCCCCAGCGTGCGGGGTGTGGCGATGAATCCTGTCGACCATCCGCTCGGCGGAGGAGAGGGCAAGTCCTCGGGTGGCCGGCATCCCACGTCGCCCTGGGGCAAGAAGGAAGGCCGCACGCGCAAGAAGAACAAGCCGTCGAACAAGTACATCGTCCGCCGTCGTGGGAAGGGGCGTGGGTAGTGCCCAGGTCGGTCAAGAAGGGTGCGTTCGTCGACGAGCACCTGATGGTCAAGATCGTCGACATGAACAAGCGCGGCGACAAGCGTGTGATCAAGACGTGGTCGCGGCGGTCGACGATCGTGCCCGAGATGCTGGGGCACACGATCGCCGTGCACGATGGACGCAAGCATGTGCCGGTCTTCATCTCGGAGTCGATGGTGGGGCACAAGCTGGGCGAGTTCGCACCGACGCGCACCTTCCGATCGCACGCACGCGACGAGCGCCGCACGGGGGTCAGGTAGGTGGAAGCGCGAGCCAGCATGAAGTACGTGCGCACGTCGCCACGCAAGATGCGGCGTGTGATCGACATGATCCGTGGTCAGCACGTGGCCGAGGCCCGGCGCATCCTGCGCTTCTCGCCCCTCGGGCCGACGCCCGAGGTCGAGAAGCTGCTCAGCTCGGCGATCGCGAACGCCGAGCAGCAGCCGGGTGTGATCGAGGAGAACCTCACGGTGGCGCGCGCGTGGGTCGATGAAGGGCCGACGCTGCGCCGGTACCGGCCGCGCGCATACGGCCGCGCGACCAGGGTGCGCAAGCGCACCTCGCACGTGACGCTCGTGGTGGCGACGATGGGAGAGGATCGCTAGTGGGTCACAAGGTCAACCCGTACGGGTTCCGGCTGGGGGTCATCTACCCTTGGAAGTCCAACTGGTACGCCGGCAAGCGCGATTACGCGTCTCAGGTGCACGAGGACATCTGGATCCGCAAGCACATCCGGTCGCGCCTGTCGCGCGCCGGCATCAGTTCCATCGACATCGAGCGCAAGGGCGACCAGATCTGGGTCTTCATCCGCACGGCCCGGCCGGGCATCGTGATCGGACGCAAGGGCGCGGAGGTCGATCGGCTGCGCAAGGACGTCGAGCGCTACACGAAGAAGCGGGTCGACGTGAAGGTCGAGGACATGAACCAGGCCGCGAGCGAGTCGCGGCCGGAGACCGACGCGACCTTGCTCGCCCAGGGCGTGGCCGAACAGCTCGCGGGCAGGGTGGCGTTCCGACGGGCGATGCGCCGGGCGGTGCAGACCGCCATGCGCTCGGGGGCGCTCGGAGTGCGTGTCGCGACCGGGGGCCGGCTCGGCGGATCCGAGATGGGGCGCCGGGAGTGGTACCGCGAGGGGCGCGTGCCCTTGCACACGTTGCGCGCGAAGGTCGACTTCGGCACCGCCGAAGCCAAGACGACGTTCGGCGTCGTCGGTGTGAAGGTCTGGGTCTACCACGGCGACGAGGTGCCCCACCGGGAGCAGCAGACGGAGCGGGCGCTGGCACGGGCGCACGCGTCGGCCCAACAGGTCGACGCCACGGGCCGGGGCGGCGCGTCGTCGACGCCCGTGGTCGAGGCAGCTCCGCCCGCCGCCGAGCCTGCCGCAGAGGCCGCCACGGAGCCGGCCACGCCTGCCGCCGAGACGACCGCGCCCGCAGCCCCCGTCGAGGTTGCGGCGCCCGATGCGGCCGCCGCCGGGGATCAGGGGAGCGAGGGCTGATGCTCGCGCCCAAGAAGGTCAAGCACCGCAAGGTCCATCGAGGTCATCGCCGCGGCATGGCCAAGGGGGGAACCGAGGTCACCTTCGGTGACTACGGCCTCGTGGCGCTCGAGGGCGCCTGGATCACCAACCGGCAGATCGAGTCGGCCCGCGTCGCGATCACGCGCCACATCCGCCGTGGCGGCAAGGTGTGGATCAACATCTTCCCCGACAAGTCGGTGACCAAGAAGCCGGCTGAGACCCGCATGGGCTCGGGCAAGGGCAACCCCGAGGGCTGGGTGGCCGTGGTGAAGCCGGGTCGCGTGATGTTCGAGCTGGCCGGGGTGCCCGAGTCGCTGGCGCGCGAGGCGATGAAGCGCGCGCAGCACAAGCTGCCGATCAAGACGAAGTTCATCACGAGGGACGGGGAGTAGCGATGCCGAGCAAGGCCGCTGAGCTGCGAGGGCTGCCCGACGACGAGCTGTTGTCGCGCGTCGACGGTGCCAAGGAAGAGCTGTTCAACCTGCGCTTCCAGCAGGCCACCGGACAGCTCGACAACCCCGCCCGCATCAGGGAGGTGCGTCACGACGTGGCGCGCATCGCGACGGTGCTGCGTGAGCGCGAGATCGAGACCGAACGCGGTGCGACCGGGTCTTCGGGCGACGAGGAGGACCGATGAGCGACGTGCAGGACACGACGACGGGGGTCGAGCGGGGCCGACGCAAGGTGCGCACCGGGGTGGTCGTCTCCGACAAGATGGACAAGACCGTGCTGGTGCGCATCGACCGCAAGGTCACGCACCCGCTCTATCGCAAGACGGTGCGGCGATCGTCGAAGCTCGCCGCGCACGACGAACAGAACGACGTGCGCGTGGGCGACACCGTTCGCGTCATGGAGACGCGCCCGATCTCCAAGAGCAAGCGGTGGCGCGTGGTCGAGATCGTCGAACGGGCGAAGTGAGCGGTACCACGCATACGAACGGCACGATGGCGAGGAGCCGGCGGTGATCCAACAGGAGACGCGCTGCAAGGTCGCGGACAACACGGGGGCCAAGGAGGTCCTCTGCATCCGCGTGCTCGGCGGCACCAAGCGGCGCTACGCCAGCATCGGCG
>DASVGA010000013.1:0-3160 GCA_036379795.1 Actinomycetota bacterium
CGACCGACGGGGACCGCCTGCGCTCTCCCGGCACGCTCGACCCCGACGAGATGGATCCCTTCTGGGCCGAAGGCGACGTCTCCGCCGTCGACCAGCTCAACCGGCTGATGGTGCGGCTCCGCCGGGCGCTGACGTCGGGCCGAGCCACGCCCGAGCATGCGTCGTTCCTGGATCTTCGCGACGAGGTGAAAGCCGAGGACGCCTCGTCACCGGGCGCGCGTCGGCTGCGTGCCCTCGGCTGAGGGCTCCTCGACCGCTCGGCCATCGCTCCGTCGACGGATCCCGCTGCGCGGGGGCCGAGATCTCTTCAGGCCCGCTCCGCGGAAGGACCACCCGACTCCCGTGCCGCTCGCAGCCACTCCGGCTCTGCGACACCGGGCGTCGTGACCACGAACCAGCGGAAGCGCCCCAGGCCCGCCGGGTCCGCCAGCATGGTCGCCCGGCTGCGGCCTCCCCACGCGCGCACCGCGTCGCCGCCGCGGCCGCTGTTCAGCAGATCGCGCTGACGCTCGAGCTCGGTGTGCACCCACGCCTCGAGGCCGAGCGCGGTGAGCGCCTCGCGCTGGGAGACCGTCGGGAACGGCTGCAGCCCGTTCGCCCGCGCCGCCTGCGCGAGGAATCCGAAGTCGACCCCGGCCGTGATGTCGGTCTCACCGGGCGCGGCGAGCAGATCCTCGACCACGCGGTGCGAGGCGTATCCGTGTGCGGGTCCTCCCGCGCCGCGGTCGGAGCCGTAGTCGATCATGAGCAGGGCTCGGGGCGGCGGCCCGTCGAGCGCCTCGGCGACGAACGAGGCCGCTCCCGTCGGCACGATCGCCTCCTCGCCCGATGCGAGCTCTAACGGTGGCTCCAGACCGTCGCCCACGGGCATGAGCACCTCGACCAAGCGCTCATCAGTGAGCCCGACGTGCACCTCGACGACGTGGTGGTCCACACGCCGCAGACGCCTGAACGGAAGGTTGTCCGCCAGCTCGTGCGCGAGCACCACGACCGGGATCGAGATCGTCGGCATCGAGTCGTGCACTTCGATGCCTTCGATCGCCCGGAGCGTTTCTCGCGCACCCGGGCTCCGCTCGACCGTGGTGACGGTCGTGCCCGGAAGTGACGGCAGCATCGTTCGGATCAGCGTGCCGTCGCCGGCGCCGACCTCCACGAGGTCGCCGCCATCCCTCACGCTCATGACCTCGAGCATGCCGCGGACCGCATCGGCCACGAGCTCGCCGAAGACGTCGTGCACGTGCGGGCTCGTCACGAAGTCGCCGGCCGGTCCGGCGCCCACGGGCGGATCGTCGTAGTAGCCGCCCGGCGCGTACAGCGCGAGCTCCATGTAGCGGTCGAACCGCATCGGACCGAGGCGGTCGATCTCGTCGGCGATGACCGATGCGACCGTGCCCGATGTCGGCGTCGAGGGGCGCTGCCTCGTCATCCGCGGCAGGGTACCTGGGAGAATCCCGCGCCATGGGCGAGCAGATCCGTCATGCGGCTTCGGTGATCGCCGTGCGCGAGGGCCCCGACGGCGAGCCCGAGGTGCTCGTGGTGGAGCGCGGGGCGGCGAGCCGCTTCCTGCCGGGATACGTGGTCTTCCCGGGCGGCGCGGTCGATCGCGGCGACGCTGAGCTGGCGGGCCGGTGGTTCGGCGACCCGGCCGAGGCTGCCCGCGCCGCCGCGGTTCGGGAGCTCGTCGAGGAAGCCGGCCTCGCCCTGACCCGAGACGGGCTCGTCGACGCCGGCACGCCCGACTCCCTCGACCCGGTGCACGCGGCGCCGCCGTCGGTGGGCCAACTGCACGAGGTCGCCCGGTGGGTCGCACCCGACGAGGTACCGGTTCGGTTCGATGCGCGCTACTTCACCGTGACCGCTGCGGGCGGTCTCGAGCCGGCGCCCGACGAAGCGGAAGCCGCGCACGCCTGGTGGGCATCGCCCACGGCGCTGCTCGCCCAGTGGCAGGAAGGCGTCCGTTCGCTCTACTGGCCCACCTACGCCACGATGCTCGAGCTCGCCGCATGCGACAGCGCCGAGGCGGTCGCGGCGTTGACCTTCGAGACCCGCGAGCCGACCGACGACGAGGTCGTGCGGCTTCCGCGGTCGGTCTTCTGGGAGGACTGAGGACGATGTTGCACGTGGTGCGTGTGCTCGCTCCGAACCCGAGCCCGTACACGCTCGAGGGAACGAACACCTGGGTGGTGAGCGAAGGGCCGAGCGTGGTTCCGGGCCCCGGCGTGCCGATGCCCACCGATGCCCCCGTCGTCGTGATCGACCCCGGTCCCGACGAACCGGCCCACCTCGGGGAGGTCGCGTCGACGGCCGGCTCGCGGGTCGCCGCCGTGCTCGTCACGCACGACCATCCCGACCACGCACCGGGGGCAGCGGCGTTCGCCGCGCGCGTCGGCGCGCCCCTGCACGCCTTCCGACTCGCCGGAGCACAGCACCTGCGCGACGGCCAGGAGGTGACCGCCGGAGGGTTGACGCTCACGGCCGTGCATACGCCGGGGCACGCGAGCGATCACGTGGCTTTCCACGCACGGGCGCACGGAGCGTTGTTCACCGGCGACGCCGTGCTCGGGCGGGGCACGAGCTTCATCGATCCGCCCGACGGCGATCTCGCGCAGTACCTGCGGTCGCTCGCGCGCATGCAGGAGCTCGCTCCTCGAACGATCTATCCCGGTCACGGCCCCGTGGTGCTCGACGCGCCTGCGAAGCTGCGGGAGTACGTCGATCATCGCGCCGCGCGTGAAGAGCAGATCGTCGATGCGATCTCGCGCGAGGCCCGCACCGTCGGGGAGATCGTGGCGGAGATCTACGCGGCGTACCCGCCCGAGGTGCACGAGCTCGCGGCGCGCTCGGTGCTCGCCCATCTGCTGAAGCTCGCCGCCGAGGGACGCGCCGCCCACGAGGGCCGAGGTGAGGAGGCCCGCTGGCGGGCCGTGGCACCGCGCGAGTGCGAGCGGTGCGGCAAGCCCACGAACGCCCGCGGCCGCTACTGCCGCTCGTGCAGCCTGATCCTGCTGCAGGAGGGAAGCGGCGCCTGAACGAGCGCCGGCCGTCGCACCACGATGCGGCCGCGGCGCGGCACCTCGATGCGACCTTCGGCTACGAGCGTTCGCATCGCCCGGCTGACCGACTCTCGAGAGCTCGCACAGAGCGCCGCGAGGTCGTCGTG
>DASVGA010000014.1:0-2089 GCA_036379795.1 Actinomycetota bacterium
CCCGCAGCATCCGGGGCGTCTCCCGGATCGAGGAGTCCGATCGCGGCGAGGGCGAACGGTGACAGCGGCTGGTTGAGGGCGAAATTCGGCTGCAGGTCGACCGTGAGGCGGATCGACCGCGAGACGGCGGCCTCACCGGCCGCACCGACGCCGGCGGGAGGATCGGACACGACCACCTCGGCGGCCACGAGCGTGCGGAAGATCGCGAGGGCGCGTCGGGCGAGCTCGTATTTGCGGGGGATCGGCTCGTGGTTGTCGAAGACGAGGCTTCGGACGTTCTCGAACACGTCGCCGCCCCGCGCGATCACGTTGATGAGCATGGCGGCGGTCAGCTGCAGGTGCGGCTCGAGCGGCTCCGGCTCGGCGGCGACCAGCCGTTCGAACGACGCCTCGCCCCAGTTGACGAACCCCTGCGGAGCCTTCTTGCGGACGATCTTCTTCTGCTTCTTGGGGTCGTCCCCCGCCTTGGCGACGGCGCTCGTGTTCTCGATCTCGTGCTCCGGCGCCATCACGACGACAGTTCCGGCCGTGTCGTATCCGGCCCGGCCCGCGCGACCGGCGACCTGGTGGAACTCCCGCGCACTGAGCTGCCGCATCCGCTGCCCGTCGTACTTCGCGAGCGCGGTGATCAGCACCGTGCGGATCGGCACGTTGATGCCGACCCCGAGAGTGTCGGTGCCGCAGATGACGCGCAGCAGCCCGCGCTGCGCGAGCGTCTCCACGAGACGGCGGTAGCGCGGCAGCATCCCGGCGTGGTGCACGCCGATTCCCGCGCGGACGTAGCGTGACAGCGTGCGGCCGAACGTCGTGGTGAAGCGGAAGCCGCCGATCGCCTCGGCGATCGCGTCGCGCTGCTCGCGACTGACGATTCGCACGGAGGAGAGCGCCTGCGCCCGCTCCATGGCTGCCGCCTGCGAGAAGTGCACGATGTAGACCGGCGCCTGGCCGGTCTCCAAGAGCTCCTCGACGGTCTCGTGCACCGGGGTGCGCGCATACGAGAAGTGCAGGGGCACCGGTCGATCGACGCCGGTGATGGTCGCGGTGGTCCGGCCGGTTCGCCGGGAAAGGTCGTCGGCGATTCCGCTCACATCGCCGAGCGTGGCCGACATGAGCACGAACTGGGCGCGCGGCAGGAGGAGGAGCGGCACCTGCCACGCCCACCCGCGATCGGGATCGCCGTAGTAATGGAACTCGTCCATCACCACCTGGTCGACGCTCGCGTCGGGCCCCTGGCGCAGGGCGAGGTTGGCGAGGATCTCCGCCGTGCAGCAGATGATCGGCGCGTCGGGGTTGACGGATGAGTCGCCGGTCACCATGCCCACCGACTCGGCGCCGAAGATGTCGATGAGCGCGAAGAACTTCTCGCTCACGAGCGCCTTGATCGGGGCGGTGTAGTACGACCGGCCCCCCGACGCCAGGCAGGCCGCATGGGCGGCGATCGCGACGAGCGACTTGCCCGTGCCGGTCGGCGTGGAGAGGATGACGTTCGAGCCGGAGACGATCTCGATCACCGCTTCGTCCTGAGCGGGATACAGGGTCAGGCCCTGATCGGTCGCCCAGTCGACGAAACCCTCGTACGCCGCGTCGTCGCCGGAGCCCCGAGGGATGCGGTCGCGCAGCGTTGTGGACACCCCCCGAGTCTGCCAGGCCGCGCTCCCGCCGCATTCCGGGGGCGAGTGTGGCGGAATGCCTGCGCCGCCCCTACGTTGAACTGAGTCGAGCACCACTTCGACGACGATGGGACCGATATGACTACGCAGCCCTCAGCGACTCCCGCTCCCCCCAACGCCGCGGATGCCGAACCCCGCGTGGTGCGCAACGACGAGGCCGGCCGATATGAGATCAGGCTCGGCGAGGCGCTGGGCGGGTACACCGAGTTCCGGGTCGATCGCCACGGCCGGCTCGTCTTCCCGCACACCGAGATCGACCCGGCCTTCGCCGGTCAGGGCCTCGGCGGCATCCTGGTCGGGCGCGCGATGGCCGATGTCGCCGAGCGGGGCGAGACCGTCGTGCCGCGATGCCCCTTCGTCGTGCGCTACCTCCGCCGCCACGAGGTGCCCGGGCTGCGGATCGACTGGCCGGACGACCC
>DASVGA010000015.1:0-4881 GCA_036379795.1 Actinomycetota bacterium
CGCCGCGATCTTCGGGCTCGCCTTCCTGCCCACGCTCAACAACGAGTCCGGCTGGACCTCCTGGATCCAGAACCTCTCCGCGCTGAGCTTCATCCTCATCCCGATCACGATCGGCATCTCGATCCTGCGTTATCGCCTCTACGACATCGACGTCGTGATCCGCAAGACGTTGGTCTTCGCCGCCATGGCCGTGGTCATCGCGTTGGTCTACGTGGGGCTGGTGGTGGGTGTCGGCGCGCTCGTCGGGTCGACGCAGAGCCCGGTGCTCTCCGCCCTCGCGGCCGCGGTCGTCGCACTGGCGTTCCAGCCGGTGCGGTCTCGTGCCCGTCGCTTCGCGGACCGGGTCGTCTACGGCAAGCGAGCAACTCCCTACGAGGTGATGGCCACGTTCGGTGACCAGCTCGCCGGCACCTACTCGGCGGACGATGTGCTCGCCCGCACGGCGCGGGTCCTCGGGGAGGGCGTCGGCGCCGAACGTGCTCGCGTCTGGCTCTCCCTCAGTGAGGGATTGCGTGAGGTCGCTTCGTGGCCCGAAGCGTCGCCCGACCGTGAAGACGACTTCACGACCGAAGTGCGTCATCAAGGCGAGGTGCTCGGGGCGCTCTCGGTCGCCATGCCGCCCAACGATCCGATGACCCCTTCCAAGGAGAAGCTGATCCGAGATCTCGCCGCGCAAGCCGGGCTCGTGCTGCGCAACGAACGGCTGACCTCAGCGTTGAAGGCCCGCCTCGCCGACCTTCAAGCGGCGCAGAAGCGGCTGGTCGCCGCCCAGGACCAGGAGCGGCGCAAGCTCGAACGCAACATCCACGACGGCGCTCAGCAGCAGCTGGTCGCGCTCCAGGTGCGGCAGCGACTCGTCGAGCAACTCATCGACCGAGACCCGGCGAAGGCCAAACAGATGCTCGCGGACCTGCAGACCGACACGGGCCTCGCGCTGGACGACCTGCGCGATCTCGCGCGCGGCATCTATCCGCCGCTGCTGGCGGACAAGGGCCTGATCGCCGCCCTGGATGCGCAAGCCCGTCGATCGCCGGTCCCGGTCACGGTCCGATCCGACGGTGTCGGCCGCTACCCCGAGGACATCGAGACGGCCGTGTACTTCTCCGTGCTCGAGGCCCTCCAGAACATCGCGAAGTACGCGCATGCGAGCTCGGTGGAAGTCTCGCTCGAACACCATGCCGAGGAGGTGCGATTCGCGGTCGCCGACGACGGTGTCGGCTTCGATACCAGTGCCATCGGCTACGGCACCGGGTTGCAGGGTATCGCTGATCGCCTCGGCGCCCTCGACGGTGTGGTCGAAGTCGAAAGCTCCCCGGGAAGCGGCGCGACGGTGCGGGGGAGCATCCCCGTGCACCCCGAGACCGATGGGGTGCCTCTCCCCGAGGCGATCGGCGTTCATGCCTGATGGGGCGAGCAGCCACGTGGATGCCGATCGGCCCCGCTGGGTCGTCAGGCTCGCATGGGTCGTCTTCGGGTTCACACTTGCCTGCTACCTGGTCAAAGTGTGGCTCGATGTACAGAACGGCGGCGCACGTTCCGATCTGGAGATCGGTCCGCTCGACGCGTTGATCTACTTCACGTTCCCCGTGGCCGGGGTCCTACTCGCGACCAAGCGGCCGTGGAACCCGCTGGGCTGGCTGATGCTCGCGATCGGGCTCTCCTTCCTGAGCCCGGGCGCGGCCTACGCGCGGTACGCCTCCATCGCGCGAGACGGTGAGCTGCCCGGAGCCGGCCTCGCGCTGGCGCTCCACTATCCGGGTTGGGTCGTGTTCATCGGGCTCTCGGGCTTCCTTCTGCTGCTGTTCCCGGATGGCCACGTGCCGGCTCCTCGGTGGCGTTGGTTCGCGCGTACGTGCGGAGTCGGGCTGGTCCTGTTGTTCGTGACGTCGTTGCTCCTTCCCGAGGTCGGCGCCGAGTATGGACTCCCCCAGCTCGAGAACCCTCTGGCGATCGAAGCGGTCGGTGCAGGCGGCGACCTGAGCTTCCTACAAGTGCTGGCTGCGTTCGCCCCACTGACGGTCGTCGGCGGGGCCGTTGCGATCATCCACCGGTTGCGGCGGGCCCGCGACCCGGTGCAGCGGGAGCAACTCCGGTGGCTGGCATGGGCCGCCGGCGTGATCGCGATCTTGTACGTGCTGGCCTTCCTGCCTCAGATCGTGGGCGCGTCCGAAGCTTGGGAGAACTGGGCCGGGATCATCGCCGCGAGCGCGTTCGCACTGATCCCTGTCACGATCGGGATCGCGGTCCTGAGATACCGCCTGTACGACATCGACTTCGTGATCCGCAAGACCGTCGTGTTCGCGGTCATGGCCGCGGTCATCGCGTCGGTGTACGTCGGGCTGGTGGTGGGCGTCGGCGCTCTCGTCGGGTCGACGCAGAGCTCCGTGCTCTCGGCGCTCGCAGCAGCCGTCGTGGCGATCGTCTTCCAGCCGGTGCGAACCCGTGCTCGGCGTTTCGCCGACCGCGTCGTCTACGGCAAGCGCGCCACCCCGTACGAGGTGATGGCGGCGTTCGGCGATCAGCTCGCGGGCACGTACTCAGCCGATGACGTGCTCGCTCGAATGGCGCGAGTCCTCGGCGAGGGTGTCGGCGCAATCCGGGCGTGTGTCTGGCTGCAAACAGGTGCCGGGCTCGAGAAGGTCGCGTCGTGGCCGGACGCCTCCGGCACGTCCGAGCGCGCTGACGATCTGACGGTCGAAGTGCGCCACCAAGGCGAGCTGCTCGGAGCGCTCTCGGTGGCGATGCCGCCCAACGATCCGATCAACCCTTCCAAGGAACGCCTCGTCCGCGATCTCGCTCTGCAGGCCGGGCTGGTGTTCCGCAACGAACGCCTCATGACCTCGCTCAAGGCCCGCTTGGTAGAGCTGAAGGCCGCCCAGAAGCGACTGGTCGCGGCCCGCGATGGGGAACGTCGCAGGCTCGAACGGAACATCCATGACGGGGCGCAGCAGCAGCTCGTGGCGTTGCAGGTGAGGCAGCGACTCGCTGGGCAGCTCGTCGACCGTGACCCGGCGAAGGCCAAGGAGATGCTCGTGCAGATCCAGGCCGACACCGGCGCGGCGCTCGACGATCTGCGCGACCTCGCCCGCGGCGTCTATCCGCCGTTGCTGGCCGACAAGGGGTTGGAAGCGGCGCTCACGGCGCAGGCCCGCAGGTCGCCGGTGCCGGTAGAGGTCGACGCGCACGGTATCGATCGCTTCCCGCAGGCGATCGAAGCTGCGGTCTACTTCTCGACCCTGGAGGCGCTGCAGAACACGACCAAGTACGCGCAGGCGTCACGCGCGACGGTGAGCCTCAGCCGCGCCAACGGCTCGCTCTCGTTCTCGGTGACCGACGACGGGACGGGGTTCGATGCAGGCGCGACGGGATACGGCACCGGGCTGCAGGGCATCGCCGACCGGCTGGGAGCGCTCGACGGCGAGCTCGAGGTGACGAGCAGCCCGGGAACGGGAACGATCGTGACGGGCAGGTTGCCGGTCGGAGCAGGCTCGTCCGCCGATGACGACGAGGAGGAGGCACGATGACGTTGCGGGCCAGGGCTCGACCGACCGGCTTCCGCAGGTTCGAGCGGTGGATGATCGGCGTCGTGTTCGCCGTGATGGCCTTCGTGCTCGAGAAGTTCGTGATGCGCTCTGTCCGCAAGAAGGGCGAGCCACCCATCACCCCCGACGACGCCACGACCGTGGTCACCAAGGGCGGCGACGTCGAGCTCTGATCGTCACGATGGTCCGGAGGCACGCTCGCCCAACCGGTCCGGATCGGTCAGCCGCATCAGATCCACCGGCTCGGGGATCCCTTTGAGCTCGACGCGTCGCAGGGGTGTCCACGCGGCCGGTACGGTGAGCTCGGCCACCTCGGCCGACGCCAGCACGTCGTGCGCCGACGCGGCATCACAGATGCGGGCAGCGAGGTTCACGGTATGGCCGAAGTAGTCACCATCGCGCCGGATCACCGGGCCTGCCACGATCCCCGCGCGCGCGGCCGGCAGCCCTGCACGCTCGGAGTCGTCGAGGATCCGGACCGAGGCCGCTGCCGCCTGCCACGCGCCCGGGAAGTGCAACATCGCGCCGTCGCCGAGGAGCTTCACGACCCGTCCTCCTCGCTGCGACCCCGCGGCTCGTACTACCTGTGCGAGCTGCAGGCTGCGTTCGGCCGCCCGCTCGTCGCCCTCGTCCTCGGTCATGCGCGTGAACCCGCTCAGGTCGACGAAGACGATCGCCTGCGGGTCGCGTTGGGGTCGGCGCCGCACGCCGACCTCTTCCAGCAGCAGCTCCATCTGCTCGGCTGAGTTCTCGAAGGCGTTGCGCTCGAGCAGGCGCCGGTGGATCAGGTGCGACCCTCGGAACGAAAGCTCGAGCAGCCGGCCGCGGATCTGCCCGCTCGCCTCGAGCATCTCCGCGCGCGGCATGCCCGCGGCGAGCATCCGGTCCTGCACGTCCTTGCGGAACAACACACGCTGATGCTCGGCGATCCGGTCGAGGTGCTCGGCGAAGATGCGGAACGTTCGCAGCAGCGTGTCCTCGCTCAACCCCGCACCGATCGCCTCGGCGGCCACCGCGAACAGCTCGGCGTCGTCTTCGCGGATCGGTGCGTCGAGCGAGGTATCCGGAAGGCCGAGCGCCTCGAGGAGCCTGGAGGCGAGATCGGCATCGAGCCCGAGCTCCTGCGCCACCTCGGCGTGGGTCGATCCGATGAGCCCGATCGGCACACCGGGGATCACGCGACCCAGCGGAGGGATCACGGCTCGTCCGATCGCGACCGACACGTCGTCGAGCGAGACGCCCGAGTCCTCGAGCGCGAGGGCCAGTCTGACCGTGGTGATGTCCTGCGGGTCGTAGGTGCCGTCGTCGGCCGGAGACAGGATGCCGAGCTCGATCAGCC
>DASVGA010000016.1:0-7190 GCA_036379795.1 Actinomycetota bacterium
GGCATGTCGTCGGCCGGAGTCACCGGGGCATCGAGCTCGGGACCACGCAGCGCGAACCACGCGACGACCCCGCCGGCCGCCGTGCCGATGCCGACGAGCAACGGGCCGCCGCCCTCGCTCGCGATCTTCAACGCGATGAAGTTCCAGGCGGCGTTGAATCCGGTCCACACGAGGAAGACCGCGACGAGGAACCGCCAGAACCGCGGCGCCTCGTGGAAGACCGCGCCGATCGTGCCGAGCTTGCTCCCCTTGGTCGCCGCCTCGTGACGCGGCGTGTCGCGCGGCACCGTGAACGACCAAGCGAACACGAGCAGGCTCGCCGCGGCGTAGGCCGGCATCGCCCACCCGACGCCGCCCACCTGGAAGATCCAGCCGAGCGTGAGGCAGCCGATCGCATATGTCAGGCTCTCCCAGGAGCGGATCTTGCCGTAGTCGCTCATGCGGTCGGCGCCGAGGTGCTCGAGCGTGATCGCGTCGATGTTGGGGCCCGTGCTCACCATGGCGGCCGCGAGCAGGAAGCCGGCCACCGCGATCGCGACGACGCTCTCGGCGCCCGCGAGCACCAACCCGAAGCATCCCGACGTGAACGCGCCGATCTGCAGGCACGTGCGCCGCCCGAGGGTGGCATCGGCGAGATGTCCCCAGAGCGGGTTCAGCAGGATGCGCGCCACCGCCATGGCCGCGATCACGAGGCCGATCTCGCTTCCGCGAAGGCCCTTGCCGTCGAGGTAGAGCGCCAAGAACGGGAAGAACGCCGCGATCACGAATCCGAACGCCAGGAAGAGACCCCGCACCGCGGCGTCGGGACGGATCTCGCGGGTGCTCGCGCGCGCCACGTCAAGCCTGCCGCACGTCGGCCTGCCCGGCGAGCGAGGCGGCCCGCGCCGGGTCGAGCTTGCCGGCGCCCGGCATCTCGGCGTTGGCCGTCGCTGCGCCGAGCCCGAGCCGCAGGCAGTCCTGCCAGTCGTCACCTCGGTCGAGCGCGGTCACGAACCCGGCGAGGAACGAGTCGCCGCTGCCCACCGGGTACCGGCCGCGCACGTAGAGCCGTCCCTCGTGCATCGAGCCGTCGGGCGCGGCGAGCACCACGCCCTCGGCGCCTCGCGTCACCACCCCGGCATGGCCGTCGCCGCCGGCGAGGTCGCGGAGCTTCGCTGCGGCAGCGAGCGCATCATCACGCCTGGATGTCGGCACGCCGAGCAGGTCGGAAGCCTCGGAGGCGTTCACCTTGACGACGTCGGGCTTCGCATCGAGCGCGAGCCGCAGGCGCTCCCCCTCGGCGTCGAGCGCCACCCGCACGCCTTCGATGCGTGCGTCGCGCACGAGATCGCGGTAGCCGCTGTCCGGGGCGCCCACCGGGGTCGAGCCGCTGATCGTGAGCCAGCCGCCGGGCACCCACGTCGATTCCACCGCATGGAGCAGCTCGGCCCACGCCGACGGGGGTACCCCGGCGCCGTGCTCGTAGAACTCGGTCAGCCCTCCGGTCTCGCCGTCGGCGACCGAGAGCGACGATCGGTTCTCGCCGTGCGTCCAGACTGCGCGGACCGGCACGCCTTCAGCGCCGAGCATCTCCAGGATCCACTTGCCCGTGTGCCCACGGAGCAGGGCCACCGCCGTCGCCTTGGCACCGAGCGCATGCGCCGCTCGCACGGCGTTCAGCCCCTTGCCGCCGGGCACCTGCACGAAGCCGTCGGGCCGATGGATCTCGCCGCGCACGAGCCGGGGGATCTCGAACAGCTTGTCGACCGACGGGTTCGCGGCGAGGCAGACGATCATGCGGCGCTCCCGCGTTCCAGCGCGTCGAGGGCTTCCTGCATCGTGGGCTGTGCGTCCACGCCGCCAGCTGCCCGGGCCGACAACGCGCCGCAGACGTTCGCGAGCTCCAGGCAGCGCTCGAGGGGCTCCCCCGCGAGCATCCCGGTCACGAAGCCGGCGTCGAACGAGTCGCCCGCGCCCGTGGTGTCCACCACATCGACGGGCACCGCCCCGACCCGCACGAGCTCGCCGGGTCCGGATGCGACGGCGCCGCGCGCTCCGGCCTTGATGACGACCAACGGTCCGCGGCTACGCAACGCCGCGATCGCCGCGTCGAGGTCCGACGTGTGCGCGAGCAGCGTCGCCTCGGCCTCGTTGGGCATCAGCACGTCGATCGCGGGAAGCAGCGCCTGCAGACCCGAGTCCCACCGCCCGCTCGGATCCCAGTTCGGATCAACCGACGTGGTGGCCCCGCCGGCCCGCGCAGTGGCGAGCAGCTCGGGCAGGTCCGGCGCGAGCGCCGTCTGCAGGAAGTAGGAGCTCACGTGAACGTGGCGGGCCCGCCTTCGCAGAGGGGCATCGACGAGCGATGCGCGCAGCGCACCGGTCGTGCCCGGCGAGGTGAGCATCGCTCGGTCCTCCGGCGTCGACAGCACCACGGTGAGGCCCGTCGGACGGTCGGGATCGGAGATCAACCCCTCGACATCGACGCCGCGGGCGGTGAGCCCGTCGCGCACGAACGAGCCGAACAGGTCGTCGCCGACCACGCCCGCGAACGCGACGCGCAGGCCGAGCCGCGCGGCTCCGCACGCCATGATCGCGCCCGACCCGCCGAGCGTGAGTTGGGCCTCGTCGACGAGGTGCTCGGCCTGTCCGAAGGCGGGCACGACGTCGCCTCCGCGCAGCACGAGGTCGGGATTGGCGTCACCGAGCACGAGCAGGTCGAGATCCACTGGGGATCGAGCCTACCCACGGCATCGCCTCGGTGCGCGGCTCGGGCAGTGCGTACGATTGCGGGCGATGGCCCCGCGGATCGAGCTGGTGCTGGGTGACATCACGACCGAGTCGGTCGACGCGATCGTGAACGCCGCGAACACGTCGCTGCGTGCGGGCGGCGGCGTCGACGGCGCGATCACGCGGGCTGCGGGAACCGAGGCACTCGCGGACCGCGAGCGGGTGATCCGCGAGCGCGGTCGCCCGCCGCTCGCGACCGGCGACGCGGTGGCGACGATCGCCGGCGAGCTCGACGCCCGATGGATCATCCACACCGCGGGGCCCGTGTACTCGGGCACGCCGCATGACGCCGAGCTACTCGGGCGCTGTCATCGATCGGTGCTCAGGGTCGCCGACGAGCTGGGCGCCGGCACCCTCGCGTTCCCTGCGATCTCCACGGGGGTCTACGGCTACCCCATCGAGGAAGCCGCGCCGATCGCGCTCGCCGCGGTCATGGACACCGTGACCGACGTGGAGCTGGTGCGGTTCGTGCTCTTCTCCGAGAGCGACCTGGCCGTGTTCCGAGCGGCCCTCGGGTAACGGCCGTTCGGAAGGCCACTGGTAGCATCGTTTCCCTGCCCATGAGCGACCAGACGACGAACGAGGACCTCACGAACGTGCGCGCGGTGCACGACCGGCTGGACGAGATCCAGCTGGTGGACTGCCGCGAGCTCTACGAGTGGGAAGCCGGCCGCGTCGAGGGTGCGATCTACCTTCCGCTCAACTCGATCATGGCGGGCGCCGGCTCCGACCTCGACCACGACACACCCGTCGCGGTGATCTGTCGCACCGGCAATCGCAGCGAGCTCGCCACGATGATGCTCCAGGCTCGAGGCTTCGAGGCCTACAACGTCGAGGGCGGCATGGAAGCCTGGGCGGCCGAAGGGCTGCCGTTCAGCGCCGGCGACGGGTCGCCCGGCCGCGTCGCCTGAGGCCGTCGCCCGGGAACGACACCGCATCGATCGCGGGCGACCTCACCCCTTCCACCGGCGGTAGATCGGCCGGTCACCGTCGTAGGTGGTCGCCACCGCCTCCTCGACCGAGCACGCGAACGTCGCCAGGTCGTAGGGCGCCTGGTACGGGCGGGCGATCGCGCCTGGATGCTCCTTCGACACGCGCTCCATCCATCCCCGAACGAGGAACTCGCCGGCCGCTCCGTCGTGATCGGCGGGGTCGATCGCCGAGTGCATCGCGTAGCGCCCGTCGAGCGCGACCTCGTCGTTCTTCGGGCTGTGCCCGCGGAAGGCCACGAGCAGCAGACCGGCGCCGAACCAGGGTGAGACCGGGTGCAGGCGGGGAGCTCCGTCGCGCCTGAGCGTGGCGTGGAACACGACCCGGCCCTCGTACCGATCTCGGCCGAAGGCCGCGAGCTCGGGCTGCTGCACCTCGAGCTCCGCCCATGCGCCCACGTGCGAACGGTAGCCTGCGGTGATGGCCGATGTCGACACAGCGCGCCGTGAGCTCGAGGCGGTCCTGGGCCCCGGCGCGGTGCTCGCCGATCCGCTCGCCCGCCGCCTCTACGCGCGCGACGCCTCGATGGTCGAGGGCGGGTGCGCGCTCGTGGCGCTCCCCACCACCACCGAGCAGGTGCAGGCGTGCGTGCGCATCGCCGCCACGCACGGTCTTCCGATCGTGCCCCGGGGAAGCGGCACCGGGCTCGCGGGTGGGGCGACCCCGATGGGCGACGCGCTCGTCCTGACCACCGCCCGCATGACCCGCATCGTCGAGGTGCGGCCCGAGGACCGACTCGCGTGGGTCGAGCCCGGCGTGCCCAACCTCGATCTCGCGAACCACCTGCGCCTCGCCGGCTTCACGTTCGCGCCCGATCCGTCGAGCCAGCAAACCTCGTCGATCGGCGGCAACGTGAGCACGAACGCGGGCGGACCGCACTGCCTCGCGTACGGCGTCACGAGCGCGCACGTGCTCGCGCTCGACGTCGTGATGGCCGACGACTCGCTCGAACGCGTCGGCGCCGAGGGACCCGAGGCGGCCGGGTACGACCTGCGCGGCGTGGTCGTCGGCGGCGAGGGAACGCTCGGCGTCGTGACGCGCGTGTGCGTGCGCATCGTGCCGATGCCGCCCGCGGTGCGCACGATGCTCTTCGGATTCGAGACCGTCGAAGCCTGCGCCGCCACCGTCACGTCGATCATCGCTCGCGGTGTCGTTCCCGCCGCCGTCGAGATGATGGATCGGGGCATCGTGCGCGCGGTCGAGCGGTTCGCTCACGCCGGCTACCCGGTCGACGCCGCCGCCGTGCTGCTCGTCGAGCTCGACGGCACGCAGGCCGGGGTCGATGCACAGGCGAGGCAGGTCGAAGCGGCGGCGCAGATGAACGACGTCTCGAGCGCGCGCGTGGCCACCGACGACGCCGAACGAGCCCTGTTGTGGAAGGGTCGCAAGTCCGCCTTCGGCGCGATCGCCCAGATCGCCCCCCACTACCACCTGCATGACTGCGTGGTGCCACGCACGAAGCTCGTCGAGGTGATGCGCGGCGTCTACGCGATCGCCGAGCGCCACGGACTCGTCGTGACGAACGTGTTCCACGCCGGCGACGGCAACCTGCACCCGCTGTTCTCGTTCGACCGGTCGGTGCCCGGCACGCTCGAGCGTGTGCTGCAGGCGAGCGACGAGGTCGTGCGGCTCTGCGTCGACGCGGGCGGCGCCCTCAGCGGTGAGCACGGCATCGGGCTCGAGAAGCGCGACTTCATGCCCCTCGTATTCGGCGCGGAGGACCTCTCCGCGCAGGCGTGCGTGCGCGAGGCGTTCGACCCCGACGGCCGCATGAACCCGCGGAAGGTGCTTCCCGACGGCGCCCGGTGCGGGGAGTTCGCGCTCGCAGCGGCGGGCTCCGGAGATGCGGCCGCCGACGAGGCCGGCCTGCCGGAGGGCTCGTGGATCTGATCCATCCGCGCACGGTCGCCGACGTCGCTGAGGCGCTCAGCCGGGCGAGCGCCGATGGGCGCCGCGTGCTCGTCGTCGGTGGGCGCAGCCACATCGACAAGGGCGACCCAGCCGAGATCGACGCGGAGCTCTGGACGACCCAACTCGACCAGGTCGTGGCCTACGACCCTGCCGAGATGCTCGTCGTGGTGCAGGCGGGCATGCGCTGCTCCACCCTGGCCCAACTACTCGCGGAGCACGGGCAGGAATGGCCGGCCGACGCACCGCCCGAGTCGACCGTCGGCGGCGTGATCGCGTCAGCCTCGTCGTCGCCGAGGCGACTGCGAGTCGGGGCGCTTCGCGACACCGTCGTCGAGATGGAGCTCATCACGGGCGACGGCCGCGTCGTGCACAGCGGCGCACGCACCGTGAAGAACGTGACCGGATACGACCTGCACCGGCTGATGACCGGGTCGCTCGGCACCCTCGGCGTGATCACGCAGGTCGCCCTCAAGGTGCGCCCATTGCCCGAGCGAGCCCTCACCCTCATCTGCCCCGGCGACCTCGCGCTCGCGACCGCGATCACGGCCGAGGCCCCCCTCGTTGCCGGTGCGCTCGCGACGCCCCACACCGTCGAGGTGCGACTCGAGGGATGGCCCGACGAGGTCGAGGAGCTCGCCGCGAGCGTCCGTCACGTCGCCCCCGAGGCCACGCCGGTCGGCGACGACATCTCGTTCCCGACCGAGCCCTGGTGGACCTGGCCCGAGACCGGCACGATCGTGGAAGCCGCGCTCGTCCCCTCGAAGCTCGGGCCGACCCTCGCCGGCCTCCAGCGATACTCCGCCCTCGCCACCGTCGGCCTCACATGGATCGCCGCCGACAGCGCAGACGAGCTCACCGAGATCCGGGCGAAGGTGCTAGCCGCAGGCGGCATCGCCCCCGCGATCCGGGGCCCCGGCGGGCTCGGAGCCTCACCGGTCGCCGCGCCCGAGGTGCATCGACGACTGCGGGCATCGTTAGATCCTGAGGGCATCCTCGCCCCCGGGCGCGGTTGGGCATGACCCACGCTCGGGTACCCATGTGTCATCCTCGACCCGGGCACGCGTACGGGAAGCCACCTGCCGCAAGATGGGAGTCGTGATGGATCGGTACGAGGTCGGCATCGTCGGCGCGGGCGTACACGGGGCCGCCGCCGCGTATCACCTCGCCTCACGCGGCGTGCGCACGATCGTGGTGGAACGTGACACGCCGGCCAGCGGTCCGACCGGGTTGTCGAGCGGCATCTGTCGCGCCTACTACACGAACGACTTCCTGGCCCGGGTTGCGCGCGACGCGATCGAGATGTTCGAACGGTTCCACGAGATCATCGGGTCCGACGCTGGGCACCGGCGGACCGGCCTGTACCTGCTGCACCCCGAGGACGACATTGAGGCGGTGCGTGGGTCGGTCGCGAGGCTCAACGAGCTCGGCATCGAGACCGACCTCCTCGAACCGGCAGCGCTCGCGCAACGGTTGCCGGGGTTCGACCTGACCGGCGTCGCGATCGGCGCGTTCGAGCGCCA
>DASVGA010000017.1:0-3566 GCA_036379795.1 Actinomycetota bacterium
CGGAGCATGAAACGCTCAGCCAGGTCCCCTGCCTCCTGGGCAAGAGCGACGCCGAGCTCGACGATGCTCATCTCGGCGAGCAGCGACCCCAAGTCGCCGACCGCGGCCTCGTGCACCTCGGCGCGCATCCGCCCCGCCCGAGCTGCGCCCGCCAGGGCAGACCGAGCTTCCGGGTAGGACGCGACCGACGTGACCCGCGCCCCGAACGCATCCCACGATCTCTCGAGGAGGTCGCGTCCCGGCTCGTCGAGGAACAGCTTCACGAGGGCCGAAGCGTCGAAGTAGGCGATCATCGCTTCCGTTGCTCGATCACCAGGTCGCTCACGGAACCGTCGACCTCGATCATCGGAAGTGTGGCGGCCGGGCGAGCGGGTCGAAGGGGTGGACGGACCTTGCCTTCGGCGATCAACTGGTCGAGCTTGCTCCGCCCGGTGGCCGGCACGATGCGTGCGATGGGCCTTCCGCGCTCGGTGACCGTGATCTCTCTTCCGGTTGCGACGGCCTGGAGCCAGGCGCTGAGATGGTCACGCAGCTCGCGCACACCGACTTCAGAGCGATCGTCAGGAAGTGGCGCTCTTGCCATTTGGAAAGTGTACCGGTCTGTCGGATCGGATGCCATCAGCGAGAGGATGGCCTTGGCGCGATCCCTCCGGCGGTGACGCACGTCACGTTCAACTGCAACTCCCACGGGAATGGCGACGGCCGGAGGCGGGGGGCCTCCGGCCGTCTGGGTGGCTCCGGCGTCGAGGGGGTAACGCAGAGCCGTTGGTGCGGTGTGATACCGCGGATCACATCTCGGGCAGGAGCACCCCGTCGATGATGTAGACCGTGGCGTTGGAAGTCTGGACGTTGCCGCAGACGACCCCTGCGTCACCGTTGACCGTGAAGTCCTCGCCGCTTCCCGAGACCTCGAGGGTCGTGCCCTGCAAGGTCTCGTGCATGCCGGCCAGATCCTGCGGAGCCAGGCGCCCGGGCACCACGTGGTAGGTCAGCACCTCGGTCAACAGGCCCTTCGGGTCGGCCATCGCGGCCTCTGCGGTCTGCTTCGGCAGCGCCTCGATCGCCTCGTTGGCGGGGGCGAAGACGGTGATGTCGTCTGCGCTGTTCAGGGTGTCGACGAGGCCCGCCTCGCCGACCAGCGTGACGAGGTTCGACAGGACCGGGTTGTTGCTGGCGGCCGTGGCCACCGGGTCCATGGCCATGCCGTCGAAGCTTCCCGCTCCGTCGGCGGGAACGGCCGAGCAGCCCGCACCGAACGTCTCGTTCATCGGCGCTGCCGCTTCGCTCTGTGACGTCATGTCGTCGCCGGCGGCCGGCGTGGTGCCACCGTCGTCGCTGCTGCAGGCTGCGCCGACGATCGCGAGGGCCGCGAAGGCCGCCACGAGCGATGCGCGCCGCTTCCTCATGAAGCTCATGCCGTACTCCTTGTGGTCACTGGCCGGCTGGATGACGCGGCCATGTGGGCAGGTACACCGGGTCTTCGCAGCGTCATCCCACCTGGATCACGACGGAATGCTGTCCGGTCGCACCATCGGGGAACGGCTCCGCCCGCTCGGCTGTCTGCGTCGCGCCGCTCGCATCGGTGGCTCGCACCGCGAGCGTGCGGTTGCCTGGAGCGAGCTTCGCGACGATCTTCCACTGCCGCCAGGTATCGATCGTGTTCTCGCTGGCGAGGTTCGCCTGCTGCCACTCGCCGCCGTCGATGCGCACCTCGACCGCCTCGATGCCGGTGTGCTGGGCCCACGCGACGCCCGCGATCACGACGTCGCCGGCGGGCACGCTCGCGAGCGGCTTGGGGGTGTCGATGCGCGACTGCGTCTTGATCGGCGCCTGCTCGGCCCAGCCGCGCCTGATCCAGTACGGGTCGAAGGCATCGAAGGTCGTGAGCTCGAGGTCGACGACCCATTTCGTCGCCGAGACGTAGCCGTAGAGGCCGGGAACGACCATGCGCACTGGGAAGCCGTGCTCGACCGGGAGCGGCTCGCCGTTCATGCCGATCGCGAGCATCGCGTCGCGGCCGTCGGTCACCGCCTGTACGGGCGTTCCGATCGTGAAGCCGTCGACCGCCGTCGAGACGAGCTGCGTGGCTGCGGGGTCCACGCCTGCCTCGTCGAGCAGGTCGGCGAGCGGAGCCCCCACCCACCGGGCGTTGCCGACGTAGGGACCACCCACCTCGTTCGAGACGCAGGCCAAGGTGATGTCGCGCTCGATCAGCGGCCTCGACATGAGCTGCTCGAAGTCGAAGGTGAGCTCGTTCGAGACCATGCCGTGCACCCGCAGGTTCCAGTCCTCGGCGGGCACCGACGGCACGATCAGGGCGGTGTCGACGCGGTAGAACTCGCCGTTCGGGGTGTAGTAGGGGCTCAGGCCGTCGACGCCGAGATCCACGCCCCCCGGAACCGACCCGGCCCCGTCGCCCGGCTCCGGAAGCGTGACGGCCGCCCGGGACACCTCGGCCTGCTTGCGCCGGGACAGGAACTGGCCGAGGCCGGCGGCAGCGGCAGCGACCCCGAGCACCACACCGCTCGAGACGACGAACCGACGCCGATCGACCCCGTCGGGGGTCGGCGTGTCGCTCGCCCCACCGGTCTCGCGCGGATCGGGGGCGGCCGAGAGCCTCGAGTGCAGCCACAGGAGCGCCGCGGCGCCCGCGATGGCGCCGAGCAGCGAGGGCAGCGCGTCGAGCGCGGTGGCCGTCGGGCGGGTGAGGGCGGCGGCGAGGGCGACCGCGGCGAGGAGCGCGAGGCCGATCAAGCCTGTACGCGGTCGCCGCACCGAGGCCAGGCCCAGGGCGATAGCGACGAGGGTGGTCACCGCGCCGACACCGGCGAGCAGCACGATCTTGTCCTGCTCGCCGAACGTGCGGATCGCGAACGACTTGAGCCACTCGGGCGTGAGGTCGATCGCGGCCGATCCCACCGCGATGACGGGGGACGACTCGCTTCCCACGAACGTCGCGACCAGGTGGGCGACGCCGAGCGAGACGCACGCCGCGACCACGCCGAGCACGGCGCCGGTGAGCTTCCTCATGTGCGGAGGTTCGCACGCGGCCCCTGTCCGGATGTCCCACGAGCCGCATCGCACGCAGGCCGGGTGTTCGACACGCGGCAGCACGGCTGTGATGCTTGCCTCGGACTCCCGGCATCACCGGGACCCGACCGGAAGGACACGACATGTTCGACGGAGGCGCCGGCGCGGTCATCGGAGCGTTCGCGACGCTGGGACTGCTCATGGCGATCGTGGCCGTGATCACGGGGCGCCACCTCGCCGACGAGCGAGCGATGCGGCCGCGCGCGATCTACCTGTCGGTGGCGATGCTGCCCGTGCTGGTGATCGGCGTCGTCGCGGCATCGGCGTTCATCGAGGCCGCGGTGCAGCTCGTGTTGGGGCCCGAGGAGGTCGGCGGATTCCTCGGCGGACTCGGAGGCGGGATGCCCGGAGCGGAGATGGGCGGCATGGGCGAACTGGTCGCCGGCATCGGCGACTTCGGGCTCGACCCGACCGACGCCGCGATCCGCACGCTGGTGGCCTCCGGCATCACCGCGATCGTGGCGTCGGCCGTCTAC
>DASVGA010000018.1:0-2961 GCA_036379795.1 Actinomycetota bacterium
GCCCTTCAGCGCGAGGCGAATGCCATCGCGGATGCCGGGGGGATGGGGAAGGCACTCGCCGCGGCGCGCGCCCAGAAGGGCTCGCTCACGGGTCCCGCCATCTCCCGCCTCGTGCTCGCCGGCGACCCCGGGGCCGTGGAGGCACTGCGGCGCGTCGCCACCGCCCTCGGCGAGGCATGCGGCGGGTTCCAAGCCGTGCTCGACCCCGAGTTGTTCGTGATCGGCGGCGGCGTCGCACAGCTGGGCGAAGACCTGCTCGGGCCCGTGCGCATCGCTTACGAGACCTCTTTGCCGGGGTTCGGCGACCGTCCCGTCGCCGAATTCGCGATCGCGGAGCTCGGCAACGACGCAGGCTTCATCGGCGTGGCGGATCTCGCCACCGCCGAGCCGTCCCCGGAGACCTCCACGGTGGGGAGGGCATAGGCGATGTTCTACTGGCTGATGAAGTACATCGTGATCGGGCCGCTCGTGAAGGCGATCTTCCGACCGTGGGTCGTCGGGCGGCGCAACGTGCCCGCCGAGGGCGCGGCGATCCTGGCGAGCAACCACCTGTCCTTCATCGACTCGGTGTTCCTGCCCCTCATGATCGACCGGCCCATGTCGTTCCTCGCGAAGAGCGACTACTTCACCGGCAAGGGGCTCAAGGGCTGGGCGACCCGGATGTTCATGAAGGCCACGGGTCAGCTGCCGATCGACCGCACGGGCGGCAAGGCGTCCGAGGCGTCGCTCAACACCGGGCTGCAGGTGCTCGGTGAGGGCAACCTGCTGGGCATCTACCCGGAAGGCACCCGCAGCCCCGACGGCCGCCTGTACCGCGGACGCACGGGCATCGCCCGCATGGCGCTCGAGGCGCATGTGCCGGTGGTCCCCGTCGTGATGGTCGACACCGACACCGTCATGCCGATCGGGAGCCGCATCCCGCGCGTGGGGCGCGTCGGCGTCGTGATCGGCGAGCCGCTGGACTTCTCGCGCTTCGCGGGCATGGAGGGCGACCGGTACATCCTCCGTTCGGTGACCGACGAGATCATGGTCGCGCTGCAGCGCCTCGGTGAGCAGACCTATGACGATGTCTACGCCTCATCCGTGAAGGACCGGCTGCCTGCGGGTGCGCGCGCGGCGACGTCCGGCACGCGTCCGGCGCGCTGACCCGCGCGGATAGACTGAGCGGATGCTTCAGCAGCTCGACGCACTCGACCATTGGCGGACTCTGCCCATCAAGCAGCAGCCCGTCTGGTATGACGCGGATGCTGCCGCGGCGGTCTCGGCCGAGATCGCGACCCTGCCTCCGCTGGTCTTCGCCGGCGAGGTCGACAACCTCCGCGACGCACTCGGCCGCGCGGCATCCGGTCGGGCCTTCCTGCTGCAGGGCGGCGACTGCGCCGAGACGTTCGCCGGAGCGACGGCCGAGCAGATCCGCAACCGCATCAAGACGGTCCTGCAGATGGCGGTCGTGCTGACGTACGGCGCGTCGATGCCGATCGTGAAGATGGGGCGCATGGCGGGCCAGTTCGCCAAGCCGCGTTCGAGCGACACCGAGACGCGCGGCGACGTGACGCTTCCCGCGTACCGCGGCGACATCGTGAACGGCTACGACTTCACCGAGGGATCGCGCCGTGCGGACCCCGCGCGGCTGCTCAAGGGCTACCACACGGCTGCGTCGACGATCAATCTGATCCGCGCGTTCACGCAGGGTGGCTTCGCCGACCTGCGCGAGGTGCACAGCTGGAACAAGGGCTTCGCCGAGAACCCGGCCAACCAGGCGTACGAGCGACTCGCGCACGACATCGACCGGGCCATCAAGTTCATGGAAGCGGCCGGGGCGAACTTCGACGAGCTGCGTCGCGTCGAGTTCTACACCGGCCACGAGGGCCTGCTCATGGACTACGAGCGTCCGATGACCCGCATCGACTCGCGCACCGGCACGCCGTACAACACCTCGGCGCACTTCCTCTGGATCGGTGAGCGCACGCGCGACCTCGACGGCGCGCACGTCGACTACTTCTCGAAGATCCGCAACCCGATCGGCGTGAAGCTCGGCCCGTCGACCTCGCCCGACGACGCTCTCAAGCTCATCGACAAGCTCGATCCCGAGCGCGAGCCGGGTCGCCTCACCTTCATCACCCGCATGGGCGCGGGCAAGATCCGTGACGCCCTTCCTCCGCTGCTGGAGGCCGTCCGCGACTCGGGTGCCCTGCCCCTCTGGGTCACGGACCCGATGCACGGCAACGGCATCACGACCCCGACGGGCTACAAGACACGTCGCTTCGACGACGTCGTCGACGAGGTGCGCGGGTTCTTCGACGCCCACCGCGCCGTCGGCACCCACCCGGGCGGCATCCACGTCGAACTCACGGGAGACGACGTCACCGAGTGCCTCGGCGGTTCGGAGATGATCGACGAAGCGACTCTCGCCACACGCTACGAGAGCCTCTGCGATCCGCGCCTGAACCACATGCAGAGCCTGGAGCTGGCGTTTCTGGTGGCCGAGGAGCTCGACAAGCGCTGACCCGCCTCGCGGCGGAGCGTCTGAGAGTCAGAACGAGCCGCTGATCGTCATGGAGACGGTCGTGCCTTTGGGGCGCTCGGTGCCAGCGGCGGGGTCCTGTCCATCGACGACGGTCGCCTGGTCGATCACGACGTCCCAGAACGCGTTGTATTCGAACTCGAATCCCGCTTCGGTCAGGGCCGCCTTGGCCTGATCCCGCGTGAGGCCGATCACGTCGGGGACCGGGAACAGGGGAGGGCCGGACGACACGATGAGTGTGACCGCGTCACCCGGACGCCAGCTGTTGCCGTCTTCGCGGTCTGCAATGGCGATCACCAGGCCCGCCTCCAGCGACTCGCTCGTCTCCTCGAACGTGTCGCCGACCGACAAGCCGCTGTCGGCGAGGATGGCGGTCGCCGAATCGACGCTCTGCCCACTCACGTCGGGCACGGGCCCCACGGAGACCGACAGGGTCG
>DASVGA010000019.1:0-3622 GCA_036379795.1 Actinomycetota bacterium
CGACCCTGGGATCGCTCCCGGTCACGTCGGCCTGGTAGAGCATGTCGATCGCGAGACGCCTGGCCTCACGCCGCGTGGTCACCGGCGCCCCACGGAACCCGCGCTCAGACCTTCACGCGTTCCATGTACTCGCCGCTGCGGGTGTCGACCTTGACCTTCTCGCCTTCCTCGACGAACAGCGGCACGTTGACGACCACCCCGGTCTCGAGCGTCGCGGGCTTCATCGCCCCGGTGCGCGTGTCGCCCTTCGCGCCCGGATCGCACTTCACGATCGTGAGCGTCAGCGACGCCGGCAGGTCGACCGAGATCGGCACCCCTTCGTGGGTGGCGATCTGGGCCGTGCCTCCCTCGGTGAGGTAGTCGGACGCGCCGCCCATGACGGCTCCGGGCACGTGGATCTGCTCGTAGCTCTCGAGGTCCATGAACACGTAGTCGCCGCCGTCGGGGTACAGGTACTGGAAGTCGCGCCGCTCGACGATCGCGAGCCCCACCTTGACCCCGGCGTTGAACGTGCGCTCGATCACCGCGCCCGTCTTCACGTTGCGGAGCTTCGAACGCACGAACGCCCCGCCCTTGCCCGGCTTCACGTGCTGGAACTCGATGATCTGGAAGAGCACGCCGTCGAGCTCGAGGGTCATGCCGTTCTTGAAGTCGTTCGTGGAGACGCTCACAGCTCGATCAGCTCACGCGTGGCGTTGCCGAGCACGCGGCAGCCGTCGGGGGTGACCTCCACCATGTCCTCGATGCGAGCCCCGCCGAGCCCCGGCACGTAGATGCCCGGCTCGACCGTGACGACCGCTCGCGAGGGAAGCGTGTGGGTCGCGAACTCGCGACCGAGCCTCGGCCCCTCGTGGATGTCGAGCCCCACGCCGTGGCCGAGGCCGTGGCTGAATCGCTCGCCGTAGCCCGCCCCCTCGATCACACCGCGGGCTGCCGCATCGACCTCGGCTCCGGTGACGCCTTCGCGCACGGCGTCGATGCCCGCCTGCTGCGCCTCACGCACGGTGTCATGGATCTTACGCAGCTCGGCCGCCGGCTGGCCGAAGGCGACCGTGCGGGTCATGTCGGCGTGGTACCCGCCGTAGAGCGCCCCGAAATCGAGCTTGATGATGTCGCCCTCCTCGAGGGGGCGGTGCGTGGGCTCGTGATGCGGCTCGGCTGCGTGCTCGCCGAAGGCCACGATCGACTCGAACGAGAGGCCGTCTGCTCCGTCACGGCGCAGCAGGCTCTCGAGCTGGCGCGCGACCTGCTGCTCGGTCACGCCGACGGCGAGCGTCTCCAGCACGTCGTCGAAGGCCTGGTCGGTCACCGCCTGGGCGCTGTTCAGCAGCTCGAGCTCCTCGTCGTCCTTGATCCACCGAAGCTGCTCGACCTGATCGTCGCAGGCCACCAGCTCCACGGCGTCGCCGAGCCCGGCGGCGAGCCGCTCGTGCCCGCGGACCGTGACCTGCTCGGCCTCGAACCCCAGCCGTTTCACCCCGAGGCGCGGCAGCTGCGGGGCGAGTGCCTCGGCGAACGCCCCCGAGTAGGTCACCCGTTCGATGTCGGGAACCTCGTGGCGCGACTGCTCGGTGTAGCGCCCGTCGGTGAAGAACACGTGCTCGGTGACGGCGGCACCGGGGCCGGCGACGAGCGTCTGGCCGTTCGAGCCCGTGAACCCGGTCAGGTAGCGCACGTTCGTCGGTCCGGTCACGAGCAGGGCGTCGACCTCCAGGCCGGCCAGCCGCTCCGAGAGCGCGGTTCGTCTCATGTGGTGATCCACGGCATCGCCTCCAGCGCGAGATGATAGCCACCGGCCCCGAGACCGGTGATGGTGGCCCGGCACACCTCGGAGACGACCGAGTGCCGGCGGAACTCCTCCCGAGCGGCGATGTGGCTCATGTGCACCTCGATCACCGGCAATCCGCAGGCCTCGATCGCGTCGCGCACGGCGTAGGAGTAGTGCGAGAGCGCGCCGGGATTCACGACGATCGCGTCGTCGCCGTCGCCTGCCGCCGCGAGGATCCACCCGACGAGGTCGCCCTCGTGGTCGGACTGGCGCCACGAGGTCTCGTGACCGAGCGTCGAGGCGCGCTCGTCGACCTCCCGCATGATCTCGTCGAGCGTCTGCGACCCGTATGTCTCGGGGTCGCGGCGCCCGAGCGCGCCGAGGTTCGGTCCGAACAGGAACAGCACCTTCATGAGCTCGCCCCCATCTCCCGCATCGTGGATCGCAGCTCGGCCTCGGACACGTCCTCGACCACCACCGGCTCACCCACATCGCGCAGCAACACGAATCGAACACCGGCGTGGAACTTCTTGTCCATGCGGAACGCCGCGAGCACGTCGTCGGCAGGCGGAAGCGCTCCGCCGGACTCGAGCCCGAGCGAGCTGAGCAGCCGGCCGGTCCGCGCCGCCAGTCCCGGCGCTGCGAGTCCACGTGCCTCGGCCAGGCGCGCTGCGAACATCATGCCGATCGCGATCGCCTCGCCGTGGGTGCGGCCCGCGAACGCGTCGAGGCGCTCGAGCGCATGCCCGAGCGTGTGCCCGTAGTTCAGGATCAGTCTCGTGCCCGTGTCGCGCTCGTCGTCGGCGACCGTGCGCGCCTTCGCGACGACGCACCGCGCGACCAGCGCCTCGAGGGCGTCGGGGTCGCGCCGCAGCACGGGCGCCGGGTCGGATTCCAGGGTGTCGAGCAGCTCGGGATCGAGGGTCAGGGCGTACTTGGCGACCTCGGCGAGCCCGGACCGGAAGTCGCGCTCGTCGAGCGTGGCGAGCGGTTCGACGTCGGCGAGCACGCAGCGAGGTTGGGAGAACGTGCCGACGAGGTTCTTGCCCTCGGGCAGGTTGACCGCCGTCTTGCCCCCGATCGCGGCGTCGACCTGGGCCGTGAGGGTGGTCGGCACCTGCACGAACGGCACGCCACGCATGTAGGTCGACGCCACGAAGCCGGCGAGGTCCCCCACCGCGCCGCCGCCGAGCGCCACGACCACGTCGTCGCGGTGCGCTTCCTGGGTTGCGAGCTGGTGGAGCAGCGTGCCGTAGACGGCGAGCGACTTCGCGTGCTCGCCCGCGGGCACCGTGAGCAGCACGCTCGCGAGATCGCAGCGAGCCAGCGAGGTCGCGAGCCGTTCGAACCATCGATCCGCTACCTCTCGATCGGCGACCACGAAGGCGCGCGTGGCACCCGGCAGCGCCGGCATGTGCTCGGCCGCCGCGTCGAGCACCCCCTGGCCGATCACCACGTCGTAGGCACGTCCGGCGATCGGCACGGTCACACGGACCAACGGAGCTCCTCGACGATCGCGTCGGCGACCTCGCCCGGGGTGCCGGATGCGTCGACGACGTGGGCGGCGAACTCACGGTAGAGCGGGCCGCGTTCGGCGAGCAGCCGCTCGAGATCGCCTTCGGCGCGGATCAGCGGCCGATCCTCGGCCGGGCGCACCCGCTCGCGGAGCTGATCGATGCCCACATCGAGATAGACCACCGAGCCGGTGTTGCGCAGCGTGATGCGGTTCGCGGGTTCGAGCACCACGCCGCCGCCACACGAGACCACCGAGGGATCGTTGGACCCGGCCTTCACGAGCGCGGCCGCCTCGAGGGCACGGAAGCCTGCCTCGCCCTCGGCGGCGAAGATCTCGGT
>DASVGA010000020.1:0-2319 GCA_036379795.1 Actinomycetota bacterium
TGTCACCGGCGAGCCCGCCGGTGCAGTCGAGGTACGCGACGCGGGTCATGGATCGGTCGGCCGACGATGCTCCGGACCGACGTCGGCGTCGGTCGTGGCGACGGCGGCCCTGCGAGCGATGCGCGCCGCAACCGAACCCGCCCCGAGACCGTCGTCGATGCCCACCACGGCGAGCCCGTCGGCGCAGGAACAGAGCATCGCGTGCAGGGCCGTCTCCCCGCCGCGTGCTGAGCCGTAGCCCACACTCGTCGGCACGCCGATCACCGGACACGCGGCGAGACCCCCGACGACGCTCGCGAGCGCGCCGTCCATGCCGGCGACCACGACGACCACGTCGGCTACCTCGAGGGCGGGAAGCACCGGCGCGAGCCTATGCAGACCGGCCACGCCGACGTCCTCGTGCACGATCACGGTCGTGCCGAGCAGCTCCGCTCGGATCCTCGCCTCGTGCACGACCGATCCGTCGGAGGTGCCCGCCGACACGATCAGCACGGTGCCACGCTTCGCGCGAGGCTCTCGTTCGGCCCAGATCGCGCGGGCGAGCTCGTGCTCGCACGCCTCTGGCAGCACCTCCCGGACAGCCGCACGCATGCGCTCGTCGGCCCGGGTCACGAGCACGCTCGACGCGCCGGCCTCGTAGAGCGCGCGCGCGATGCCGGCGGCCTGCTCGGGGGTCTTGCCCTCACCCAGCACGGCCTCCGGCGCACCCTGACGGAGCTCACGGTGCGTGTCGACACGCGCGAACCCCAGGTCGCGGAAGGGCAGCGCCACCAGCCGGTCGGCCGCCTCAGAGGGAGCCACGTCGCGATCGGCCACGGCCGTGAGCAGTGCCTCCAGGTCGCTGCGGGTCGTCACTCGCTGGAGTCTATGCGGCGGTCAGGCTTCGAGGCGCTCGCTCGTTCCACCAGCGTTAGTCTCGGCGGTGAGATGCAGCAGCGGATGACGATCGTCACGCTCGGCGTGGCCGACGTGTCGGCAGCGAGGAGCTTCTACGAGCGGCTGGGCTGGCGTGCCGACCTCGAGGTCGAGGAGACCGTGTTCTTCCGACTCGGCGGCATCTTCCTCGTCCTGTGGAGTCGCGAGAAGCTGGCCGCCGATAGCGGTGTCACCGACGCGCGTGGGTGGGGCGGTGTCACACTCGCACACAACGTCGGCTCGACCGATGAGGTCGATGCCGTCATCGAGCAGGCACGTGCCGCCGGCGGTCGTATCAGCGTCGAGCCTCGCGAGACCTTCTACGGTGGGTACGCGGGGGTGTTCGTCGACCCCGACGGTCACCCGTGGGAGATCGCGTACAACCCTGACATCGTGGTCGCCGACGACACGATCGGCTTCAGGTCGGCCGAGACCGCACGAGCCGACGACTGACCCCGACCGACCGCTACGCGAGCGAGCCGGCTGGCACCTGCTTCTTCGGGTCGACGAACGGGATCGCGGCGGTCGTGCCGACGAGGTGCCCGTGCTGTGACTCGACGTCGAGCTTCGTGCCCGGTTCCGACAGGTCGATCGGCACCCACACGTAGCCGATGTTCCGCTCGAGCCGCGGCGACCACACCGCGTCGGTGACCTTGCCGACTTCCCTGCCGTCGTGGAAGACAGGCCAGAAGTCGGCCGGGTCGATCTCGAAGCTTCCGTCCGCGTCGAACTCGATGCCGACGAGCTTGTCCGTCACGCCCTCGCGACGGATGCGTTCGAGCGCTTCCTTGCCGATGTAGTCCTGCGGCTGCTCCTCGACGAGCCGTTCGAGCCCCATGAGCTGGAACGGGTTGTTGTCGATCGTCATGTCCGAGCCGTAGTTCATCATGCCGGCCTCGATGCGCTTGGCCATGCTCGGGGCGGCCACGCTGATGTCGAATTCCTCGCCGGCCTCGAGCACGGCGTTCCACAAGGCGTCGCCGTGGGCGAACTCGAGGCAGTTCACCTCGAACCCGGGAGACGCGGTGAAGCCGGTGCGGCTGATCACGACCGGCATGCCGCGGATCTCGAAGCGACCGCACCAGTAGTACTTCAGGTCGTAGATCGACGGGCCGACGAGCTTCTCGAGCGTCTTGCCCGACGACGGCCCCTGCACCTGCATCGGATAGACGTCGGGGTGGAAGACGTTCACGTCGAGGCCGAGTCCGGTGGCGATGCCGAGCGCATAGAGTCCGGCGTCGGAATCGGCGAGCTGCATCCACCACCGGTCCTCGTCGACGTGCAGCAGCACCGGGTCGTTCACGATGCCGCCGTCGCGCGCGGTCACGAGCATGTACTTGGCCTGACCGACCGCGCACTTCGTGAGGTCGCGGCAGGTCATCATGTCGATCAGCCGGTCGGCGT
>DASVGA010000021.1:0-6151 GCA_036379795.1 Actinomycetota bacterium
ATGGTCCGGCTCCCTCGCGACGGGGAGCGGGTTCTGTCGTGCCCGAGCGTTGTTGCCGTACCGCACGCTCTACGGCACCATGTGCGGTACGAGAGGAAGGAGGTGGTCCCGCTTGCATGAACAGCTCGAGACCCTCGAGGTGACTGGCTGCTGAGCCGTCCCTCGCGGGCCGGGGTCACCTCCCCGCCCGCACGCCGGGCGACCGGCAGAATCCAACCAGCTCACCGACCTCACGGTTCCGGCTGGTCTACCGGACGAAGGCCTCATCGAGAGGCCGGAAGCACCGTTGAGGCGAACCGCGAACGCAACGGGCCGGACCCGCAAGGGTCCGGCCCGTTCGTCGTCTCGCGCTAGTCACTCGTGGGTGCCGTCGTCCCGGTTCCCCGCCGCGTTCGGAAGGTTCGACCCCGCCCGGGTCTTCGCCGACGCGGGTTCCGTCTCCCGATCGTCGTCGGTCGGATCGTCGCTGCCCGGGTCCTGCTCGTGTGGTTCCTCACTGCCGTTCCGCATCGCCACCTCCCTGCCTCGTAGCGGTGTGGCGATTACCCCGTCCCGCCGCATCTCACACCGGCGTAGCATGGGGGCCGGACACGACCATGGCTCAGCGAACGACCAGGATCACGGTGACCGTCGTCGCCATCGTCGCGGCGATCGGGCTCGCGGGACCTGCGACGGCCTCGCCCGAGATCGCGTTCTCCCGCCGCGGCGACATCTTCACCGTTGAGCCCGACGGTTCGGGCGTGCGGCGCATCGCGCACCGGCCGGCCGCCGAGCACATGCCCGTCTGGTCGCCCGACCACGGTCGCATCGCCTTCCTGTCGTGGAGCCGTCGCATCGTGATCGTCGATGCCGATGGCTCGCGTCGTCGGGTGATCTATCGTCTCCCGCGCCGCTTCGAGGCCATCACCGGGCTCGCCTGGTCGCCCGACGGATCGCGCATCGCTTTCGCCATCGCGCGCGAGAAGGGGCGCGACCACCCCTCGGGCCCCAAGGATTGCGGTCAAGTCCGGTGGATGTCGTCGGGCGGTGGTTCCACCAACGTCGTGATCAACGGCGAACCGCATATCACGGGCATCTCGTGGAGCCCCGATGGGGATTGGCTGGCTATCGGGTTCGAGCATCAGAACATGACGAGAGCGTGCGGTGACGACCAGCCGCTCGGCATCGCGCGGGTGCGCCTCGATGGTTCCGGCCTGCGAGGTCTGGGCCCCGACCTCGCGACGGATCCCGACTGGTCGCCCGACGCCCGCTGGATCGCCTACCGGGACTGGCGGCGAACCTGTCACGTCTGCGGTGAGATCTGGGTCGTTCGTCCCGACGGGACCCGCGACCACGTGCTCACCCCGATGCCGGCCTCCGAAGGCGGGCTCCACCAGCCGCGATACTCGCCGAGTGGGAAGCGTCTGATCGCGCTCGGTGACGGCATCTGGGTGATCGACCGCCACGGCTCGTTGCGACGGCGCGTCGTTGCTCACGCCTCATCGATCGACTGGTGAGGCCGAGAGGACCCACCGCGACGTGGCCCGACGTCAGCTGGTGACGGTCACCCACACCAGCGCCAGCATCGCCGCCACGATGATGGTGAGTGCGAAGAGTGCGGCTCGGCGCTGTGATGGACCCTCGCCGATCGGAGATGGGTTCGGCATCATGAACGGATCGTCGAAGTGACCCGGTCCGTGCCACGGACTCGTTCTTCCTTGGCGGTACGGCATGTCACCGCCCATGATAGCCCCGTGAGCCCGGTCGAAGTTCGGTGGGCATGACGGAAGGGTCCGGACGCCAGAGTTGGAGGCAGATGTGGTCGCTTCGCAGGCACATGAGGGAGACCGGCGCTCGGCGCCGGTCTCGGAGCTCGTTCGCTCGCTCGTCGCCGATCTCGTGCTGCTCGCTCGTCGAGAAGCGGAGGTTGCCGCGATCGAGTTGAAGCAGAAGGCGTCATCGGTGGGCGTGGGGGCGGGGCTGTTCGTCGCCGCCGCGATGATCTCGTGGTTCGCTGTCGCCACATTGATCGCGGCCTCAGTGCTGGCGCTCGCGATCGTGCTTCCGGCGTGGGCCGCGGCGCTGATCGTGTCGGTGGTCCTGCTCGCCGCCGCCGCGGCTCTGGTCATGGCGGGACGTGCGAAGATCCGCGCTGCCACGCCGCTCTCGCCGGAACGATCGTTGGCACAAGCACAGGAGGACGTCGCATGGATCCGTCACAAGACCGAAGAGCTGAAGACCACGGAGTAGCGGACATCAGGCGCGAGATCGAGGGCATCCGTCTCCGCATCGCGGAGACGATCGACGCGCTGGAGTACAAGGCTGACGTGGGTTCGCGGCTCGGCGAGAAGCTGAGTGCGACGGCATCGAGCGTGACCGCGACGGTACGCAAGCGTGCACCGTGGGGCTCGCGAAGTCCGGAACGGGACGGCGGTCAAGGGGGAACCTCGGAGCCGAGGTGAGCGACATCGGCCTCGATGCTCGGAGCTCCGCGAGGCTGTGACGCCTGGTCGGCCGCGGTGCCTCAGGTCGTGCCGCTCGGCGTGAGATCAGCTGTGTACGCCGGAGCGACCCCGATCATCACCTCGGTCGGAACGTCGGTGACGTTGCGCAGCTCGTATCCCACGCCCTCGGGCACGTAGAACCCGTCATCGGGATGCAGCTCGAACCAGCGTTGTCCGGCCGCGTTCGGACCGTCGGTCAGCAGCACGTGCAGCGTTCCCGAGAGCACGTGCATGGCCGCGTCGCCTCCGTGCCTGCGCGCTTCGCTCTGGCTCCCCGCACGGAGCACGGCCTGCTCGACCGTGAGGTGCTCGGTGCTGACGTAGGTGCGCACCAAGGCGCCGGTGCCTTCGAACCGTTCCAGCACGCTGCGGCCGTCGAAGACGTGCATGCGGAGCGTTCCGTCGCGTTCCGCGGCGGCCATCGGCCACCGTCCGACGAACCGATCGTCCCGGTAGCGCACGTCGGTCAGCAGCTCCTTGGTCTTCGCGTAGGCGCTCGACGAGCCGGTCGCCGGCGGCGGTGCGAAGAACTCGAGCACACGCAGCTGCTCCGCTCCGAAGCTCATCGCGTGATGCCACGTGTCGCGGCGGAAGAAGACCGCCCCGCCCTGCTCGACGCGATGCACCTCTCCGTGCTCGGGGTCGGCGATCACCATCGTGCCCGACAACACGTAGAGCAGCTCATCGGCGGCGAAGATCGTGCGGAAGCCGTCGGAGTGGGTGAACCGCGCCCCCGCCGGCAGTCCGAAGACCAGGTGATGGATCTTCTCGCTCGACACGTAGATCCAGTCGGGCACGTGTCCGGCCTCGTCGTCGCCCCACAGGTGCAGCCGCGCATCCGAATAGGGGATGGCCGTCGCGTCGTCGAAGGTCGGGCGTGGCGACGGGGTCGCGGCCGCCCGGCTCGGCGGCGGCTCTGCCGAGCGGCGACCGTCCTCGGTCTGCCTGCCGTCGATGCCGGTGCGCTCCGTCGTGGCCATGTCGGGCGAGTATACGCAGGGCCGCCTGCGGCAGGAAGACCGGTATCAATACCGGTAGGCACACTCCTCCATGTTGGACAGGGCGGCCATCACTGGGAATCCGCGGTCAGCTTGGTCCGGAAGCGATAACGATCGCCCCGGTACACGATGCGTGAGGTCTCGATCGGGTGCCCGCGCTCGTCGAAGGTGGTCTGACGCGAGACCAGCACTGGGGCCCCCTCATCGACATCGAGCAGCGGGGCGATCTGCGGCCCGGCCGATGTGGCCTCGAGGATGCACTCGGCGTGGGTGGGGGCGAGCCGGACCGTCGTGAGGAGCACGTCGTACACGGAGGCGGTGCGGTAGTCCGCGTCGGGGAGCGCTGGGCACAGGGCGAGCGGGATCAGGCAGTGATGGACCGCCACGGGCATGTCGTCGAGGAGCCGCACGCGCTCGAGGTCGAAGACCTTCGCACCGGGCGCCACCTGCAGACCGTCCGCCTCGTCCACCGTGGCGTCCCGGACCTCCTGTCTGAGCACGCGGGCCGTTGGGGCCAGCCCTCGCGCGAGCGCGAGCGCGGTGAAGCTCTGCAGGGCGTTCGGTGGTTCGCTGAGATGGCCGTCGGAGACGAACCACCCCCGGCCCGGCGAGGCCTGGATCAGCCCGTCGTCGACGAGCGCCGCAAGGGCTCGCCTCGCCGTGACCCGGCTGATGTCGAAGCGCTCGCAGAGCTGTCGCTCCGACGGCAGTTGCTCGCCGGGCGGAAGTCGCCCCGCCGCGATGTGTTCGGCGATCGACTGCTGCACCTGTCGGTACAGGGGGATGTCGCTCCGCGAGCGATCGAGCGCCAAGGTCAGCGACGTCGTCATGAGGGTCGTCCTCCGAGCCCCGTCGAGGCCGTGTCGGGGTCTGCTCCTATGCTGACCCGATGCCCGGGGTGCGCATGTCGATCTCCGCAGGCGGCGAGGCGTTCGACCATCGGGCAGCCGCGACCATCGCTTCGGCCCTGGAAGGGGCGGCCACGGCGGTCGTTGCGACCGGTCGAACCCCGATGGGGGTCTACGCCAGGCTCGGAGCGGACCTTCCACGCGGACGCCTCGACGGCTTGCGCGTGTTCCAGCTCGACGAGTACGTGGGCGTGGGGCCGCACGACCCGCGGTCGCTCGCGTCGTGGACGCGACGCAGCTTCGTGGACCCGCTGGGCATCGACCCGTCCGGGGTCGTGTGGCTCGACGGGCTCGCCGAGGACCTCGAGGCGTCGTGCAGCACGTACGAGGACGCGGTGGCGAACGCCGGAGGATACGACCTGGCGGTGCTCGGCATCGGCCCGAACGGCCATCTGGGCTTCAACGAACCTCCCGCCGGCCCCTCGTCGCGCACCCGGGTCGTGCGGCTGTCCGAGGCGAGCCTTCGATCCAACGCCGCCTACTGGCCGGAGCTCGAGGTCCCCACGAGCGCACTGACCGCCGGCATGGACCTGTTGCTCGCGGCGCGCCGAGTCGTGCTGCTCGCGAGCGGTCGGGCCAAGCGCGACATCGTGCATCGGGCGTTCGAGGGACCGGTGACGCCGGACGTGCCGGCTTCCTTCTTGCAGGAGCATCCCGACGTCGAGGTGGTGGTGGACGCCGGCGCGTGGGGTGGCTGACGGGGTCGTCGCCGATGCGACGGCCGTCGCCCGTGCGGTGAACACGGTCAGCGCGCTCACTGCAACGCCGCCAGCAGTGTCGTCGATGCGATCATCATCGCGATGCCGATCCATTGGTGCGGATGCAGGCGCTCGTGCAACACGACCGTGCCGAGCACCACCGCGACGGTCGAGAACTGTGCCGACACCACGGCGACGATCGCGACCGGTCCGAGGTCGAGCGCCGTGGTGAAGGCGGCGAACCCGATCGATTCGATCAGCGCCGCGCGGGTCACGAACCCGAGGGAGCCGCGGGGGAGTCGGAGCGGCTCTCCCAGGAACGGCGCCACCGACCACAGCACGACGAGTCCCGTCAGCCGGTACGCCGTCACCGACCACATCGGCCCGATCCGGTCGCTGGAGGCGGCCAGGGTGACCGTGTAGACACCTAACATGACCGCACCGATCACGGCCCATCCGATCCCCTCGGCTCGACCACCGCCCCGTACGAAGGTCGCGAGCACGACCCCCGCCACGCCGAGCGCGATCCCCATGAGCCCCAGCGTGGAGAATCGCTCGTGCAGGAAGACGATGGCGACGACGGCGGCGAAGCCTCCGCTGGTCGCGACCGTGGGCGAGACGATCGTGAGCTGGCCCGTCGAGAGCGCGCGGAAGTACGCGAGCGTGCCGACGAGGGCGACCAGCGCTGGAGCGACCGCGTACGGCAGATCGTCGATCGACGGGATGGGGCCGCTGACCAGCGCGATCGGCAGCACGATCACCGTGCCCACCACCATGAGCCAGCGCGCGAGGGCGAACGGCCGAAGCTCGCGAGCCCCGCGCATCATCAGGAGCTCCGTGAGGCCCCACGCGAAGGCCGTCACGACGGCGAGAGCGACCGACACCTTCAGCCCGCCGCACCATGCTCGCCACCGTCGACCAGGACCGTTGCCCCGTTGACCCAGGAGGCCCGTGGGGAGGCCAGGAACGCCACCACCGCGGCGACCTCCTCGGGCGTGCCCATGCGCCCGCCGGGGATGCGCTCGACGTGTTCCCGGAAGCCCTCGGGGTCGTCGGTCCGCACC
>DASVGA010000022.1:0-5132 GCA_036379795.1 Actinomycetota bacterium
CGTCGGCTCCCATGCGCTTGAAGGAGTTCAGCGCCGACGTGGACGAGTCCACCACGTAGCTGCAGTCGGTGCGCTCGTTGTTGTAGGAGAAGCCGACCACCTCGGGCCACTTCTTGATCGTCGCTCGGGCGTCGGCGATCCAATCCGCCTTGGCCCCGCTTCCGCCCTCGGTGCACCCGACCTCGACCATGTAGAGCTTCTTGTTCCGGCTGCGCGCGAATGCCCGCGCGGGAGCGAAGGTCTCCCCGAACGACTTCCACGACGCCCCGCAGCCCCCGCGGTTGTAGCCGTCGACCCCGAGCAGGTTGTAGCGCCGAGGCAGGTACTGACGGGCCTCGCCGGCACGGTAGGTCGCCGCCGTGAGCGTGACGATCCAGGTGGCCTTGCGGACCCCGACGTTGTTGAAGATGCGATGGATGCGGTCGTAGGCGGCGCGGAAGTCGGCGGGATCTCCTTCTTGCTCCGGTTCCTTGTGGAACGTGATGAACGTCTCCCACCCCGCCGCACGCAGCGACCTCGCCTGCTGCGTGATCCATCGATCCTGACTTCCCGAGGCGATCGACTTCCACAGGTTGTTGCTGCCGATGTTGCCGTTCCAGCCGAGGATCGGCTTGTGCCCGGTGCTCACGCCCCATCGGGTGAACTTGTTGACCAGATCGTTGTTCCACGGGAAGCGGTGGTGGATCGTGCCGAACCGACGGCCGACCTTGCGTTCGAGGTCGCGGACCGCGTCCCACGGCTCCTGGTTGCCGGTGGGCTGGGCCAGCGAGCCCCACCAGCGCTTGCGTGCGCGTGCGTCGGCCTCGAATTCCCCGAGGCCGAAGACCGAGAGTCCCATGGCGGCGGCGCCGACGGCCGCCGAGCGCTTCATGAAGTCGCGCCTGTCCACCCCGGACTCTGTAGTCACATCCGGCGTTTCGTTGCGATCGTGCATAGTCTCCTCCGTCCAGACCGGGATGATGCCTGCGTCTCACCCCTCTGGGCGTTCATCGGCAAGAGAGGGGGATGCGCTGAAGGAACGCTTCCGAGCTTTTCCTGCCCGGTCGCGTTCGGTCTGGGAGGCGGCCTACGTCGTCTGCGGTCGGACGCGTGGCGATGCGCAGAGGGTGCCGACCGAGCGCATGCGAGCAGCGGGACGCCGCTTCGCCGGTCGCCGGGTCGTCTTCGCCTCGGCCTTCGCCGCCCCTGCGATGACGTGCATCTCCGACGCCGTGCGTGGCGCGAACAGCCGTGATACCGCACGCATGCGCCGTACGACGAACGCCCGGAGCCGTCGGAACGATCCGTTCGACGCTTCACGTGGCGCGAGGTCGGCCCCGATCGTCGACGCGAGCTCGGAGTTCTGCACGGGCAGGAACAGGAGCGGCAGGAGGAGCAGGAAATCGCTCAGCTGATGTCGCATGGGCCCCCTCCCGTTGCCTCCGGTACGACGAAGCCTCGTCAGGTCATCGGATCGATCCCCGGCGAGGTGGCGCCAACCCTAGCAGACGAACGCCCGCTGGTAGCGTAGGTCGCAGGGTGGACATGCACAGCGTCAAGCGATGCGTGGTCCGTGCCGACGATAACGGTCGATCATGCAGATGACGTCGTCTCCTTCATCCAACGAAGCCAACCGTCCCGGTGACGCGCGCGGCGCCACCGTGTTCGGCATCGTGACGCCGACCCTCAACGCCGAGACGTACCTCGAGGCGACGCTCGAGTCGATCTGGAGCCAGGCGAGCGACGAGGTCGTGATCGACCATGTGCTCGTCGACGGCGGCTCCACCGATCGCACCCTCGAGATCGCTCGGGCGTATCCGACGCGCGTCGTCGTCTCGCCCGACGACCAGGGCATGTACGACGCGATCAACCGCGGGCTCTCCATGGTGGAAGGATCGATCGTCGGGTACCTGAACGCCGACGACGAGCTCACGCCCGGTGCGCTGATCGCGGTGGCTCGCGCTTTCCGACGCCACCCCGACGCGCGGTGGCTCATGGGCCGACGAGAGTACGTCGACGGGTCGGGAGCCCTGCTGGCCCCGCTGCAACCGGTGGCCTTCTCGCTCGCCGAGTACGTAAGCATGGGGTGGTCGCACGTGCCGCAGGAGTGCACGTGGCTCCGTCGCGACCTGTTCGACCAGGTCGGTCCGTTCGACATCAGCTTCCGCAACACCGGCGACTACGACATGTTCGCCCGGTGCCGGGCGGTGGCACCGCCGCTGATCATCTCCGACACGCTGGGGCGGTTCCGTCTGCACGGTGACCAGCTCTCGTACAGTCCCGAGGTCATGGCCAGGGAGAGCGCGATGGTGCGGGACAAGAATGGAGGCGCCGACCGGTGGACGTGGCTGCGCGGGCGCTTCCTGAGCCTTCGCGTGAACGCCCGGAACCCGCGGTTCCTGCTCGCCAAGAAGACGGGCAAGATCTCGTTCGTCGCCAAGTGACCACCGGCGAGGGGTCGGCCCGCGACACGTCGGTGCAGCCGATCTTCCTGCTGTCGATGCCCCGCTCGGGCTCGACGCTCGCCCAGCGGGTGCTCGCGGCACACCCCGAGATCTCCACCGCGGCCGAGCCGTGGCTGCTGCTCCCCCACGCCTACGCGCTGCGCAGGTACGGCATCGCCGCGGAGTACACGCAGCCGGTCGCCGCGCGCGCGATCCGCGAGTTCGTCGAGGGGCTGCCGGGGGGCGAGCAGGACTACTGGCAGGCGCTGCGCGGGTTCGCGCTCGAGCTGTACGGCAAGGCCTCGGATCCGGGGGCTCGGTTCTTCCTGGATAAGACGCCGCGCTACCACTTCATCATGCCGGAGCTGATGCGCATGTTCCCCGACGCGAAGGTGATCTTCCTCTGGAGGAACCCGCTCGCGGTCGTGGCGTCGATCTGCGAGACGTGGACGCGCGGTCGGTGGACCGTCGAACGATGGAGAGGGGACCTCGACGGCATCGTCGACCTCGTCGATGCGTACCGCGAGCTCGGCGACGAGTCGAAGGCGGTGAACTTCGAGTCGCTCGTGACCGATCCCGCGACCGAGTGGCCGGCGCTGTTCGATTGGCTCGGCCTCGATTTCGACCCCGAGGTGCTCACCTCGTTCGCCGGCGTGCGCATGCAGGGGTCGATGGGCGACCCGACCGGCGTCGAGGCCTACCGGCAGCTCAGCACCGAGCCACTCGACAAGTGGAAGCGCCAGCTCGGCAGCCCGTGGCGCAAGCGATGGTGCCGGGCATGGCTCGATCGCATCGGGGCCGAGCGGCTCGCCGTGATGGGCTACGACCTCGACGAGCTCGTGCGCGACCTCGACTCGCTGCCCTCGCGGCCCCGGCTCGTCGTATCCGACGCGATCAACGGTGGGTACTGGGCTTGGGCGCAGCGACGCAAGCGCGCCGCCTTCAAGCGGATGGCGCCGCGCCTACGCCGCCAACCGCGTGGATCGGTGCGTGCGGATCCGAGGCCTGCTCGGGTGGTTGGGTCGGATGCACCGTCGAGCGAGCCGTCGGTGCCCCCAGCGACATCGCGATCGCGTACAGGCCGAACACCACCGCCGAACGCGACGCCCCCGACAGCACCGGGTTGAACGCCATCGCGACGAGGAACGCGTTGAGCCCCACGAGGATCGCGCGCAACAACGCTGCTCGAGGGTGATCGCCGGCGCGTCTGAAGCGGTGGATCCGCTGGATCAGGGTGGCTTCGGTGACGCCGATCCACCAGAGCAGCAGTCCGATGCCGAGCAGACCGCCGAGCGCGAGGAACAGCACGAAGTCGTTGTGGTACGGCAGCGCCTTGCCGTCGCGGGACCGCTCGGCCACCGCGTCGCCCGAGAAGACGCTGCCGACGAGCGGGGACTCCTCGAAGCGGTCGATGCCCGCCGACCACAGGTCGAGCCGGCTCGCGTTGGCGTTGGCCTTGTTCACGAGGTCGAAGTACTCGTTGGACGCGCGCACGCCCGCCTCCAGGTTCGACAGGGCGAAGATCGCGAAGGCCACCAGCACCCCGCCGATGACGACCGAGCGCAGCGGCGTCGCCCGGCCGGTCGTGAGGTAGAGCGTGAAGCCCGCGGTCAGCAGGGCCAGCACCATCGTCGCCGACGGATAGGTCACGAACACCACGACCGTGAGCACCAGCTCGATCATGAGACGCCGGCGCTGACCGGCGGCAGCCGCGGCGCCGAGCCCGAGGGCGAGGAACGCGACGCTCGCGTTGCGGTACTGCTGGTACTCCGAGAACGGCAGCACGCCCACGTTCACGAGCGTGTTCATCACGATGTACACCAGTCCGATGTTCGAGAGCCATCGGTGGATGCGCCCGACTTCGCGCTCGGTCGGCTCACGCACCACGAACAGCGCGAGCAGCCCGAGCGACATCGGCAGGAACACGGGCCGTGCGGTCTCCTCAGTGCCGAGCATCGTGGAGCCGACGAGGGCTCCCGTCAGGCCGATCACGAAGGTCAGGGCGAGCACGAGCTCGGAGACGCTCGGCCTCCGCATCAGGAACGACGGCGACTGCAGCCGCACGAGCGCCACGACCGTGATCGGCACGAGCAGCACCAGATACCGGATCGGTCCCCCGGCCTCGGCGTTGGGCCTGAACGCCGCGAGCCCTCGGTCGAGCACGTTGAACACGTCGACGACCGTGATCGAGAGCAGTACCAGGAAGGCGCGGGCCAACCGGTACGAGTCGGTGGCAGGGACTGCGAGCTCGCGAGCCACACGCGGCGCCTGCAGCGAAGCAGCGCGCGGCGAGGTCACCGGGCGTGCTCCTAGCCCGAAGCGGGCTTACGCGACGAGAAGTCCCGCGCCTCGTCGCCGACATCCGCCTTCGACCGCCCGCCGTTCGAGGCGACCGGCGCCCCGAAGGGCGGCGGGGGCACAGGTTGCCTGCGAGACCCCGACGGACCCGCCGAGCGGCTCTTCGCCGGCCGGCTGCGAGCATCGCGCTCGGGGCCGTAGTACTGGTCATAGCTCGCGTATCCGAGGCTCGAGCGCTGGATCGACGTGATGTTGTTGTAGACGCCGCCGGCGATGTCGGCCCCGGCGGTCCGCAGCTGCCGCACCGCATCTTCGAGCGCCGTGCGGTTGGAGATCGCGGGGTCGTGCACGAAGAGCACGACGTCGGCGACCTCTGCGAGGATCGAGGCGTCGGCCACAGGAAGGGTCGGG
>DASVGA010000023.1:0-4995 GCA_036379795.1 Actinomycetota bacterium
CGCGCCCAGGTGCTCCGGGGGGCCAAGCGAAAGAAGGTCCGCTACTTCGGACCCTACGGCCACGCGTGGGCGATCCGCGACACCCTCGACGCATTGACGCGCGTCTTCCCGGTGCGCACATGCTCGAACGCGTTCTTCGACCAGCGGGCGCGCGCCGGGCGACCGTGCCTCTACTTCGACATCGGACGCTGCAGCGGGCCGTGCGTGCCCGAGGTCACGGGTGTGACCCACGAGAGCTACCGAGCCGACGTCGACGCGCTCTCCGACTTCCTGAGCGGCAAGACCGGACCCATGATGCAGCGGCTCGACCGTGAGATGCGCGATGCGTCGAGCCGCCAGGAGTACGAGCAGGCCGCGAAGCTGCGCGACCAGCTCGGCGCCGCCCGCCGCGCCCTCGAGACGCAGGAGATGGTGCTGGACCGTCCCGACGACATCGACGTGATCGGCATGGCCGACGACGATCTCGAGGCGGCGTTCCAGGTCTTCATGGTGCGGGGCGGGCGCGTGCTCGGGCGCAAGGGCTGGGTCGTCGACCGGGTCGAGGAGCTCACCCGGGCAGAGCTCGTCGCGTCGTTCGTGCGTCAGCTCTACATGGAACGCGACGAGGTGCCGCCGCGGGTGCTCGTGCCGGCCGAGCCGACCGACCAGGAGGTGCTCGAGGCGTGGCTCGGCGAACGGCGGGGCACGAAGGTCCGTATCGGCGTGCCCGAGCGGGGAGCGAAGCGGCGGCTGCACGAGGTGGTGTCGAGCAACGCCGCGGAGGCTTTCCATCGGCACAAGCTGCGGCGGGCGTCGGACTTCGGCGCACGCTCGAGGGCCCTCACCGAGCTGGCCGACCGGCTCGGGCTCGACCAGGCGCCGCTGCGCATCGAGTGCTACGACATCTCGAACCTCGGACCCACCGACATCGTGGGCTCGATGGTGGTGTTCGAGGACGGCCTGCCGAAGCGTTCGGACTACCGCCGGTTCCGTATCAAGGGGGTGGTCGGCCAGGACGATTTCGCTTCCATGGAGGAGATGCTCCGACGTCGCTTCTCGCGCCTGCTCGACGAGCGCGCGGCCTCGCCTGCCGCGGGCCGCCGGTTCTCCTATCCGCCGGCGCTCGTCGTCGTCGACGGCGGAAGAGGACAGCTCGGCGTGGCGTCGAAGGTGCTGCGCGAGCTCGGGCTCGCGATCCCGCACGTCGGGCTGGCCAAACGGCTCGAGGAGATCTACTACCCCGATCACCCGGAGCCTTCGGTGATCCCCCGCGGTTCGGAGGCGTTGTTCGTGCTGCAGCACCTGCGCGACGAGGCGCACCGCTTCGCTGTGACGTATCACCGTCAGCAGCGAGGCAAGCGAGCGCTCGTCTCGCCTCTCGACGAGGTTCCCGGCGTCGGTCCTGCCCGCAAGAAGGCGCTGCTCAAGCGGTTCGGGTCGGTCGCGAGGCTGCGCCGCGCTGAGGTCGAGCAGATCGCGGAGACGCCGGGCGTCGGGCCGGAGCTCGCCGCGGCGATCCACGCGAGGCTGCACGACCAGGAACCGGCGTCCGACAGGGTCGGCGCGTCGGCCGCCCGCGACAAGGCGACCGCGTGACCGTCATGACCCCGATCCCATCGGTTGCCGACGATCCCGCGGCCGGGCCGGGGTTCCTGTTGATCACGGGCCTCTCCGGCGCCGGACGATCTGAGGCGGCGCACTCCCTGGAGGATCTCGGGTACTTCGTGGTCGACAACCTCCCTCCCGCGCTGCTGCCCACGATGGCGGAGCTCGTCTCGCGCCCGGGTGGACCGACCCGTGTCGCGATCGTCGTCGACGCTCGCGGAGGCGTCTTCTTCGGCGAGCTCTCCAAGGCGCTCGACGAGTTGAAGCAGCTGCGGGTGGCCTGTCGCATCCTGTTCCTCGAGGCCGCCGACGACGATCTCGTGAACCGCTACGAGGCCACGCGACGGCGCCACCCCCTCGCTCCCGCCGACCGAGTGGTCGAAGGCATCCGCAAGGAGCGGCTCATGATGGAGAGCCTGCGCGGCGATGCCGATCTCATCATCGACTCGACGGGCCTCACGCCGCACGGACTGCGCGACCGCATCCACGATGCGTTCTCCGACGCGCCGCCCGAGCAGGGTCTGCAGGTGTCGATCACCTCGTTCGGGTTCAAGTACGGCGCGCCGCGCGACGCCGATCTCGTGCTCGACGTGCGCTTCCTGCCCAACCCCCACTGGATCGACGACCTCCGCCCGCTCCCCGGCACCGATGCGCGGGTCCGCGACTACGTGCAGGGCCAGGATCAGTACCAGCTCTTCATGCAACGGCTCGAAGCCCTGTTGGAAGTGGTGGTCCCCGGCTACGTCGCCGAAGGCAAGTCCTACCTCACCTGCGCGGTCGGCTGCACCGGCGGTCACCATCGCTCGGTCGTCGTCTCCGAGGAGCTCGGGCGCTACTTCACCGAACGGGGTATCCCGGTGACGGTCGCGCACCGCGATCTCTCCCGCGGCTGAGTTCCGCCGCCGCGGACTAGGATGCAGGCGAGTACCGCAAGGACGAGGGAGGACCCCGGTGAGCGTCAAGATCGGCATCAACGGCTTCGGCCGGATCGGCCGCAACTTCTTCCGAGCCTCGAAGCAGCTCGGCATGGACTTCGACTTCGTGGCGGTGAACGACCTCGGCGACGCCGCCACCATGGCCCACCTGCTGAAGTACGACTCGGTCCACGGGCGCTACCCGGGTGAGGTCTCGGTCGGCGACAACGGCCTCGTGATCGACGGCGACGAGCTGCGCGTGCTCGCCGAGCGCAACCCCGCGGACCTTCCGTGGAAGGAGCTCGGTGCCGAGATCGTGATCGAGTCGACCGGCATCTTCACCGATCGCGACAAGGCGGCGGCACACCTCGAGGCCGGCGCACAGAAGGTGATCATCAGCGCTCCGGCCAAGAACGAGGACCTGACGATGGTGCTCGGCGTGAACGACGATGCCTACGACCCGGCCAGCCACCACGTGATCTCGAACGCGTCGTGCACGACCAACTGCGTCGCACCGATGGCCAAGGTGATCGATGACGCGTTCGGCATCGAGCAAGGGTTCATGACCACCGTGCATGCCTATACGAACGACCAGCAGATCCTCGACCTGCCGCACAGCGACCTGCGTCGCGCGCGGGCGGCGGCCGCGAACATCATCCCGACCTCGACCGGCGCCGCGAAGGCCACCGGCCTCGTGCTGCCCCACCTCAAGGGCAAGCTCGACGGCATGGCGATGCGGGTGCCCGTTCCTGACGGTTCGGTCACCGACCTGGTCGCTACGGTTTCGCGTGAGGTCACGATCGACGAGGTGAATGCCGCGTTCCGCGCGGCGTCGGAGACGGGTTCAATGGCCGGCAAGATCGTCTACACCGAGGATCCGATCGTCTCGAGCGACATCGTCGGCAGTCCGGCGTCGTGCACGTTCGACGCGAGCGCCACCATGACGATGGGCAACGTCGTCAAGGCGATCGGGTGGTACGACAACGAGTGGGGCTACTCGAACCGCCTGGTCGACGTCGCGGCGCTGGTGGCGTCCTCGCTGTAGTCGCCGTCGTCGACCGTGCGATCGAAAGGGAAGTGGTGACGCTCAGGACGCTCGACGACCTCGGCGACGTCACGGGCAAGAGGCTGTTCGTGCGGGTCGACTTCAACGTGCCGCTCGACGCCGGCGCGGTCGCCGACGACTCGCGCATCGTCGCCACGGTGCCGACGCTCCGCGAGCTCAGAGAGCGAGGCGCGACGCTCGTGCTCGGATCGCACCTCGGGCGGCCGAAGGGAGCCGTGCGCGACGACCTGCGCCTGGCGGCGGTCGGTGACCGGCTCGCCGAGCGCCTGGGGGAGCGGGTGGTCTCTGCGCGCGAGACCGCCCCGGTGGCGCTTCCCGACGATCCGGTCGTGCTGCTCGAGAACCTCCGGTTCGATCCCGGCGAGGAAGCCGACGACCAGGCGTTCGCGGGCAGGCTCGCCGAGCTCGCCGATGCCTACGTCGACGATGCCTTCGGCGCCGCGCACCGCTCGCACGCGAGCGTCTCAGCCCTGCCCGAGCTGATGCTCGCGAGCGGCCGCGCGGCCGTGGCCGGCAGGCTGATGCAGCGAGAGGTCGAGGTGCTCTCGCGCCTGCTGCATGACCCCGCGAGGCCGTACGTGGCGATCCTCGGAGGCGCCAAGGTGAGCGACAAACTGGCCGTGATCGAGTCGCTGATCGACCGGGTCGACGCCCTCCTGATCGGTGGTGCGATGGCGTTCACGATCATCGCGGCCAATGGCGGCGAGGTCGGCGAGAGCCTCTGCGAGCGGGATCGCTTCGACGAGGTCCGCGCCGCACTGGCGAGGGCCCGTGAGCGGGGCGTGCTCGTCGAGGTGCCCTACGACGTGGTCGTGGCGTCGGAGATCTCGTTGCAGGTCGAACGACGAACCGTGCAGGCTGACGCGATCCCCCGCGGGATGATGGGTCTCGACGTCGGCCCGAAGACGGTCGAGGAGTACGCGCGCATCGTCGCCGACGCCAAGACCATCCTCTGGAACGGTCCGATGGGGGTGTTCGAGCTGGAGCCCTTCAGCGCGGGCACGCGCGGCGTTGCGACCGCCGTGGCGCATGCGCCGGCGTTCACCGTCGTGGGTGGGGGAGACTCGCTGCTCGCCGTGAAGCGGGCAGAGCTCACCGACGCCTTCGACCACTTGTCGACGGGCGGAGGGGCCTCGCTCGAGTTCCTGGAGGGTCGCGCGCTGCCGGGCATCACGGTGCTGGAAGGCCCCACGTGACCGGCGGATCCGGCGACCGGCGTCCGGTCATCGCCGCCAACTGGAAGATGCACAAGACGCACCTCGAGGCGATCCAGGCCGTGCAGAAGCTCAGCTACCTGCTCGATGCCGGTGATACCGAGCAGGTCGAGGTCGTGATCTGTCCCAGCTTCACGTCGCTGCGCTCGGTCGAGACCCTGATCGATTCCGACAAGCTGCCGTTCGGTCTCGGAGCACAGAACGTCTCGTTCGAGGA
>DASVGA010000024.1:0-2808 GCA_036379795.1 Actinomycetota bacterium
AGGTGGGGGTTGGTCGCCGCGCGACATCACAAGCACCTCACGATCCGCACCTGCGTGAAACCCCGGAGCAGCTTGACGAGCCGCCCGCGGTGGAACCCCTCCCGAGCCGCACGCCGTTGACGACTCGCTGCCCCCGATTGACGGGCCTTGACGATTCCCGCACACTGGCCGCCTGTCCCGGAACCGCCGGGATCACAAGGGAAAGGGCATCTGACATCGCAGAGATCGAGATCGGCGCGGTGATCGACGGCACCGTCGAGCGCATCACGCCATACGGGGCCTTCCTCAAACTCGAGGATGGCCGCCTCGGATTGGTCCACATCTCCGAGATCGACCGCAACTACGTGAAGGACGTGCACGAGCATCTGCGTGAGGGAGATGTGGTGCAGGCCAAGGTGCGTGCGATCAAGGAAGACGGCAAGATCGACCTCTCGATCAAGGCGCTGCAGGACCCCGCTCCGCCGCGGCCGCGCCGCGGCGCCGACCCCGAGTTCGAGCAGATGCTCAAGAAGTTCATGCGGCAGAGCGAAGAGCGTCTCGTCGACTACAAGCGGGCCGTGGAGCACAAGCGCAAGTAGCGACCGCGACGCGCGATCATCGGGCCCGGGATGCGCGCGCCTCCCACGCCGCACGGGTGATCTCGTAGGTCCGTTCCTCGCAGGGTTCCCCCTTGAACGTCGTGTGCACGGTGCCGGCGGCCTGCATGCCGAGCCGTTCGGCGACCGCGATCGAGGCGACGTTGCGCGTATCGGTCACGGCGCGCGCGAGGCCCGCGCCATGACGCGCGAACGCGTAGCCGAGCACCGCTAGCGTCACTTCGGTCGCATAGCCGAGCCCTCGGTGCGCCGGCGCCAGCGTGTATCCCACCTCGGCGTTCGGTGGATCGGCCGCGTCGATCGCGAGCATGCAGTCGCCGACGAGCACGTCCTCGTCTCGGCGAGCCACCGCGAACTGGAAGGGCTCGCCGGGCACGCCCGGATCGAGCCGCGCCACCTCGTCGACGAAGCGTCTCGCCTGCTCGATCGTGTAGCCCTGCCAGGACTGGAAACGCGCCACTTCATCGTCGGCCCGATACGCATGGAAGGCGCCGACGTCGCCCGGTGCGAACCGCCGCAACCGGAGCCGTTCGGTCTCGATCGCGGTGAAGGCCGTGTCTCGCATCAGCGGCCGAGCCTATCGGGGCGGCGGGTCCTGGGAACATGGGGGCGTGTCAGCCCCCATGTCGACCGTGCAGCGTGAGCTGCGCGCCGCCGACCTCGAGAGCGTGCGGCGCCAACTCGGGCGCGAGCCGACGACGCCGTTCACGGTGGTGGCCCGGTGCACCGGGGGCCATCCGCTCGTGATCCGCAACGCGCCGCTCGACGGGGCGGGCCAGCCGTTCCCCACGACCTTCTGGCTCACGTGCCCCGAGGCGGTCAAGGCGGTCTCGCGCGTCGAGGCCGACGGTGCGATCGGCCGGCTGAACGAACGGATCGGCGCAGACGAGCCGTTCGGCGCCGCGGTGGAACGAGCGCATCGCGCGTACGCGGCCGAGCGCGGCGAGGACCACGGGTCTGCTCGCGAGTGGGGCGGCGTGGGTGGCACGCGCACGGGCATCAAGTGCCTGCACGCGCACTACGCCTACCGGCTCGCCGGCGGCGACGATCCGGTGGGCGCTTGGGTCGCGGAGCAGGTCGAGCCGGTGCATCCCGAACAGCGGGCAGGACGCGTGGCGGCGATCGACCAGGGGACGAACTCGATCCGGCTGCTCGTGGCCGAACCTCCCGCCCGGCCCGAGGATCCCCCGGGTGAGCTGGCGCGTGACATGGTGATCACGCGCCTCGGCCGCGGTGTCGATCGAACCGGTCGCCTCGACCCCGATGCCCTGGCGCGCACGATCGAGATGCTGGGGCGCTTCTGCCGTCGAGCGCGGGCGCTCGGGGCCGAGCGCATCCGCGTGGGGGCCACGAGCGCCGTCCGTGACGCCGAGAACCGCGACGAGTACGCGTCGGCCGTGCGCGACCTCGCCGGATCGGAGCTCGAGATCGTCACCGGTGAGCAGGAAGCCAGCCTGTCGTTCCTCGGCGGAACGCACGGTCTCGACCCCGCGACGGGTCCGTTCGCGGTGCAGGACATCGGGGGAGGATCGACCGAGTTCGTGACGGGCGCGCTGCCCGGCCAGACCGGGCACGCGATCTCGACCCGCATGGGAAGCGTGCGCATGACGGAGCGCCACCTCCATCACGACCCGCCCACTCACGGGGAGCTCATAGCCCTCGAGACGGACGTCGGGGCCGTGCTCGACGAGGTCGCGACATCGGTTCCCATCGGCACGGCCCGCACGTTCGTCGCCGTTGCGGGCACGGCCACGACGCTGCAGGCGATCGCGCTCGAACTCGACCGGTACGACCCGGACACGATCCACCGCACGTGGCTCACACGCGAGCGGGCCGAGGGCGTTCGCGACGATCTCGCGGCGATGACGAACGCCGAGCGTGCGGCGCTTCCTGTCATGGCCCCGGGCCGGGGCGACGTGATCGTGGCCGGCGCGGCCATCCTCGTGGCGACGATGCGGCGGTTCGAGCTCGAGCGCGTGCTCGTGAGCGAGACCGACATCCTCGACGGCTTGGTCCTCGAGATGCTCGCCCGGTAACCTCTGCGGCCGTATGCCGAGTCGCACGAGGGACAAGCAGCTGGCGAAGTTGGCGGCGCGCCGGCAGGCCGAGCGGAAGGCGGCTAAGCGCCGCCGCGATCTCACGGTGGGCGCGGTGGGTGGCATCGTCGGGCTCGGGTTGCTCGTCGCCGGATACACGGTGCTCACCGGCGGAG
>DASVGA010000025.1:0-3397 GCA_036379795.1 Actinomycetota bacterium
ATCCTTCGCTCGCGCTGTCGTCGCAGCGATGAACGAGCCTGCTGACACCGCCGAGCGCGGCATCTTCCTCGCGAGACAGGGCCTGCTTCGCTATCTCGATGCCGTTTCGCTGGGCAAGGAAGCCTCAAGAGTCATCGAGTCGCAGCTCCGTATCGCGTTCTCCGACCAGTAGTCTGAACTCGACTAATGGGGGAAGCGTTGGTGGTCCTTGGGGACGACCGTGGTGCCGACGGCTTTCAGGGTGAGGATGGGCTTGTCGAGGAATTCGGCTGCGCTCTCGCTGATGTCGGTGCGGGCTGCGCCGATCTTGTGGATCTCGAACTCGCAGCGGCGTGAGGAGTTCCCGACGCTCACGATCTTGCCTCGGGCTTCGATCCAATCGCCGGCGTAGAGCGGCGCGAGGAACTCGACCGATTCGTAGGCCCGGAACAGGCCCTCGTCGCCGTCGTAGCGCATCGCGAGCTCGGTGATCAGGTCGCCGACGATCTTCAGCTGCGTGGCGCCGGCGACGAGGTTGCCACCGTAGTGGGCGTCTTCCTGACCCAGACGCAAGCGGATAAGCGAGGTGGGCAGGTCATCTGCCATCGGTCAGGAACTCCTGGGGTCTGTCGCACCGGCAGCGGTCGGCGCGGCCGGACGCGTGGGGATCACCTTGCCGTAGCGCACGCCGCGGGCCGGCACGCGCACCTCGGTCCCGTCCTTCTTCCGCACGAAGTAGGTCTCCGCGTCGGGGTCCCACCGTTCGAAGACGCCGACGGCCTCGGTCGTGTACCCGTTGGGCAGCTCGAACTGGAACGTCACGCGCGAGCCCACATCGCCGGGGCTCACGAGGTTCGTGCCGGCCCTCGGCGCGGGCCGGGGGAACGCCTGCACGCGCTCACGCTCCGGTGGGGCGGCGGCCGACGCCGCCTGCCGCGCACGCTCGTCGGCCGCCGCCTTCGTCCACGCTCGGTTCAGGCCGGCCTGCAGGTACGCGACGCCGAGGAATCCGCTGAGGAAGAGCACGAGAGCCATGCCCGCGGACGACCGCTCGACGCCCGCCTGTTCCTGCGCCGTGATCACGCGCCGCGCGGTGTGCACGATGCCGGTGAGGCCCATCGCGACCAGCAGCGCGGCGACCGCGAGCAGCCACCACACCTCGGTGAGCACGGCGACGACGGCGAGCGGCAGGGCGAGGAACATCCCGATCACGGCGAGCGTCGAGATCAGCGGCCGGATCGAGTAGTTCCGCAGGTACATGCGCACGTCGTCGTTGACCCGGTAGTTCCAGTAGAGCCAGTACATGCCGAGTGTCGCCGCGCCGAGCGCGAACGCGCCGAGCGGTGCGCGGACGCGGTAGGTGCGACCGCCGATCGAGACGTCGTGAGCCATGGGTGCCGAGGATATCGGACCGTTCCGCCGCTCAACCGTCGCCGCGGAGCACCAGAAGCGGGTCGGGTGGCAGGGAGAGCACGGCTTCCGCCGCGATGCGGAACAGCGTCTCGCGGCCGGTCGTGTGCTCGTCCCATCCTCGCTCGTCCCAGGCGTCGCCCGAGAGATCGTCGCCGGCGTAGAGCACCTGGGCGAACGTCACGCCGCGGAACGCCGCAACCGCGAAGAACGCTGCTGCTTCCATCTCGACGGTGAGGCAGCCCTCGGCGACGCGTCGCTCGATCTTGCCGCGCGTCTCGCGGTAGAGCGCGTCGGTGGTCCAGGTCGCGCCGGTGACGTGCGGCACCCCGTGGCGCTCGGCGGTAGCGAGGAGCGCGTCGACCGCCTGCGCCGACGGCTCCGCGAGGCGCGAGGCCGGCTGGTAGTGGTACGACGTTCCCTCGTCTCGCACGGCCGAGGTCGGCACGATCACATGCCCGAGCGCGACGTCGGGAACGAGCACGCCTGCGCCCCCGCAGGCGACGAACGTGCGGCAGCCCCGAGCGATCAGCTCTTCGAGGAAGCCGGCCGCGAGCGGCGCGCCCACGCCCGGGTGCATCACCACCAGCCGCTGACCGTCATGGTCGATCTCGTAGATCGGGTTGCGGCCGATCTCGCTCGCGACGTGGTCCACGACGCGGCCGCCGTGCTGCTCGACCACGTCGGCGATCACGTCCTGGAAGAAGCAGAGCACGGCGTGAGGTGCGATCGACATCGGCTCGATGACCTCGCTCGGCTCGATGACCGCCGAGGGAGCCGGGTCGAACTCGAGGATCGGCGCGGTGTCGCCCGGCTCCTCGTCGTTCACGCGGCGCGCTCCTTGCGCGAGGCGAGCAGCGCCCCCGCGATCACGAGCCCGATGCCCACGATCGAGAGCGCGCGCACCGTCTCGTCGAGGAAGACCGCGCCGAGCAGCAGCGCCACCACCGGGATCAGGTACGTCGCGAACGACGCCCGCGAGGAGCCGACGCGGGAGACGAGTCTTCCCATCAGCACGAAGGCGAGGCCCGTGCCGATCGCACCGACGACGAGGGTGGCGGTGGCCGGTCCCCACGCGAACGACGAGCCGCTGAGCCCGACCAGGCCGAACGGCGCGGTCCAGATCGTGGCGAGGCCGAGCATGCGCGCCATGACCGGCAGCGCGCCGTATCGCTGGGTCAACGGCGCTGCGATGTTGATCGCGACCCCGTAGCACGCGACGGCGGCGAGCACGAACACGACCCCCAGCGCTTCGTTCGATCCTTCCGCCAGCGAGGGCGCGGCGATCGCGGTCACGCCGCCGAACCCCACGACGAGTCCGATCGCCTGGGCGCGGCCGGGGAGCCGTCGGAGCATCAGCGCGCCGATCGTGGTCGCGAAGATCGGCAGCGCGCCGTTGAGTAGTCCCGTGAGACCCGATGTGATCCATTGCTGCGCCAGGGGGAAGAGGGTGAACGGCACGGCGACCCACAGGAACGACAATGCGACCACGCGTGCACGATCCTCACGGGCGACCGGTGCGCGGGCCGTGGGCACGAGACAGAGCGCCGCGGCGCCGAACCCGACCCGCAGCCACGTGATGAGGCCGGGCTCGAACGCGTCGAGCGCGATCGCGATCCACAGGAACGACGAGCCCCAGATCGCGCCGATCGAGGCGAACAGTCCCCAATCGAGCGGGGTGAACGCGCCCAGGTGCGTCCCGGCGCTCGTCGAGAGCACGGATCGGACGCGCGGCGTGACGGTCGGTTCCACGACCGTGACAACCTCGTCGGGAAGCGGGGGTGTTCCCACCGGTTCCACCTACAGGCGCGTGATGGTGCCGGGCGGCGGCTGGGGGTACGCCTCGGGGTGCACGGCCCATGCGAGGATCTCGAGCCCGTCGACGACCCTCGGGCCCGGCCGGGAGAAGAACGACGTCGCGTCGACCGCGAAGACGTTGCCGTTGCGCGCGGCCGGCGTCTCGGCGATCTCAGGGTGCCGCACGATCTGTTCCGCCTCGGCCTCCGCT
>DASVGA010000026.1:0-2622 GCA_036379795.1 Actinomycetota bacterium
GGCGGAGGCCCCACCGTGATCCGCGAGTTCCTCGCCGCCGGGCTCATCGACCACATGCACATCGTGGTGGTCCCGATTCTGCTCGGCCGCGGCGTGCGCCTCTGGGACGGACTGGAAGGCCTCGAGAACGACTACGAGGTCGAGGCCACCTCCTCGCCCAGCGGGGTCACGCACGTGACGTTCACCCGTGCGGGTGTCTGAACCACCCGACCGAGGCCTCGGTCTTGATCAAGGTCAACTCGATCTGCCCCGGGTGGGTGCAGACCGACCTCGGCGGGCCGGAGAACCGTGCTGCTGCGCCCATGACCACCGAGCAGGCGGCGCCGATCATCGTCGAGATGGCCTCGATCCACGCCGACGGTCCGACCGGCCGGTTCGTCGACCGCGACGGAAGCGTCGCGTGGTGAGGACGGGCGGCGATGCTCAGACAAGCGTCGCCCGCGGCTCGCCCACGAGGCGCAACAGCGCGGGGACGATGACGAGCGTGGGCGCGATGCTCACCGCGAGCATCGTGGCCACGGAGCCTGCGGCCGCTCCGGAGGGAAGCGCCGAGACGGAGATCGCGATGCCGACGAACGTCATGACGACGGCGACGACGAGAAACGTGTTCAAGGATCCCGGGCTCGGCCGGCGCCAGGACATGTAGCAGCCGAAGCAGTTGCCGACGACCGGGAGGATCGTGGCCGGAACGAGCAGCGCGAGCCCGAGCGCCTCCATGTCTTTCGGCACGTCGAGGAACGTCTCGCCGAGCCAGCGGAGCGTCAGGTTCAGCGCGAAGGCGGCGAGCAGCCCGACGATCAGGGTCGTACCGAGTCCGCTGAGCGCGACCGGTGTGCGGGGCGCGACCGGTAGGTGGTCGCGGGCGACGGGCGCACCCGCCGTCGCGAGCTGCTCGAGCAGGTCCGCGCCGAGTCGCGGGGCGTCGTACTCGCGCATCTCGGCGCCGATGGCGGCGGCCCGCTCCGCGTAGCTCGGGTCATCCAGCAGCGTGGTCACGGCCTCGCGCAGCCGCTCGGGCGCCGGGCTCTGGTCGCGGATGCGGATGCCCGTGCCCGACCACGCGACGCGTGCCGCGTTTTCGGGCTTGTCCTCGGTCGCTCCCGCCACGACGATCGGCACGCCGTGGGAGAGCGCGAGCTGGACCGTGCCGTAGCCGCCGTTGGTGACGAGCACGTCGACGTGTGGCATGAGCTCGGCGTATGGCACGAAGCGCTCGATGCGCGCGTTGTCCGGGGTCGCGCCGCCCAGGGCCTCGATCACGGGCTCCGTCGGACCGCCGCTCGTGGCGATGACCAGCAGATCCTCCCCGGCGAGCGCCTGGATCGTCGGCGCGAGGAGGTGGCGCGGATCGGTCGCGACCGTGCCCTGCGTGACAAGCACGACCCGCCGACCGTCGGTGACCTGCGACCACCATGGGGGCGGTTGAAAGCTCGGCGCCGGGCCCACGACGAGCGGTCCGATGTAGTGCACGTGCGCCGGGAGGTCGCGTCGTGGGTACTCGAACGACGGGACGGTCGCCTGCATGTAGAGGTACCGCCCGAGGAAGGTGTCGATGAAGCCCTGCCCGAGCGGCGGCAGCCCCACGCGCTCGCGCGCCCGCTCGTAGTGCGCCGTCACGGGAGCGAAGACCACGCGCCGGTGCAGGGTGTTCATCGCCCTGTTGCGCACCTGGCCCACGGGACCCCGCAGCGGAAACAGCCCGGGGCCGAACGGCGCGGTGTCGCGGCTGTAGTTGCAGAGCATCGTCTCGCCGAGATCCGCCCAGGGCGGTCCGCCGAGCTCGTGCAGCCAGCGGGCGGCGATGAAGAGCGGCTCGGACAGGATCGCGTCGGCCGGGTGGTCGGCGAGGATTGCCTGGCAGTCGCGCAGCATGCCCTCCGCGTTGTCGATGAAGATGCGCTGGAAGGCGCGCCGGACCATCGTGATCCCGGTCAGCCCGAGCAGCTCGGGAAACGCCTCGCCGATCGCCTGCCCGCCGAAGTCCTCGGCGGATCGGATCGGGTGGTGGACGGCGCCGGTCGCCTCGATCTGCTCGCGGTAGACGGCACCCGTGTACCAGTGGATCTCGTGGCCGCGAGCGCTGAGCTCCCTGGCGATCGCCAGCATGGGAACGACGTGCCCGGTCGCCGGCATCGTCGTGAAGAGGTAGCGGCTCATCCCGTGAGCCTGCGTCCGCCAGCGACAGTCGCCATCTCAGCTCTCCTTGTCGGCGACCCTGGCTTGATCGAGGCCCGTGAGAGCCCATCATCCCTCACGGGCCAAGGGCAGCCGCACCACGCCGGGCGGTCAGCGCAGCCGCAGCGTGACCTGGCGGTTCAGCGGCTTCACGGCGCCGAACGACTCGAGCCTGCCGGTCACCCTGACCGCGAGCTTGACCGACTTCTTGCCCTTCAGGAGGTTCGCGTTCTTCGTCGAGACGACGAAGACGACCGTCTTGGACCTGCCGGACGACATCGAGAACTTCTTCGTACCGAGGTTTCGCCTGCTCCCGCCGACCTTCCCGACCGTCTTGGCGGAGATGCTCCCGCTGCACTTCACGTCGAGCTTGGGGCAGGTGACCTTCAGCGAGAACCTGCGGGCCTTCGAGAGCTTCGGCTGCGCCTTCGCGAGCACGATCCTGGC
>DASVGA010000027.1:0-3141 GCA_036379795.1 Actinomycetota bacterium
GGCGACACCACCACTCCGCTCGATCCCGACGACAAGCTCTTCGGCTTCGTGAATGCGGTCGTCGACGATGTCAACGCGACATGGACCGACATCTTCGCTGAATCGAACCGGCGCTACGACGAAGCGACCACCGTGGTCTTCGACGGAAGCACGCAGACCGCCTGCGGTCAGGGGACCGCCTCGACCGGTCCGTTCTACTGCCCGGCCGACAGCCAGATCTACATCGATCTGTCGTTCTTCCGGGAGCTCAGCACCCGGTTCGGCGCACCTGGAGACTTCGCGCAGGCTTACGTGATCGCTCACGAGTACGGCCATCACGTGCAGAACCTTCTGGGCACGAACGCGAAGGTGCAGCGCATGTCGCAACAGGATCCCGGGCGCGCGAACGACCTCTCGATCCGGCTCGAGCTGCAGGCCGATTGCCTGGCGGGTGTCTGGGGACATGTCGCGTATGCCGACGAGGAGCTCTCGCCCGGCGACCTGAAGGAAGGTCTTGCCGCCGCGGAGTCGGTGGGCGACGACCGCATCCAGGAGACGACCACCGGACGCATCGACCCGGAGAGCTGGACCCACGGATCGTCGGAGCAGCGCGCGAGATGGTTCCAGGTCGGGTTCGACTCGGGCGATCCGAAGGACTGCGACACGTTCCAGGCCGACCAGCTCTAGCGAGCCGCGCCTGCGCTACGAGATGAACTCGAGGCGGTGGCGGTGCTCCTCGATCGCGGCGACCGTCGCGGGGTCGAGCGTGTGGTCGCGCTCGGGTTCTGCGACCTCGAGCTTCTCGCCGTAGAGCTCACCCGATAGGTACCGCTGCCCCGTGTCGCAGATCGCGGTCACGACGCGGCCGAGCTCTGGGTGACGCTCGATCACCTTGTGCACGGCCGCCACGTTGATACCCGACGACGGCCCGCAGAGCAGCCCCTCCTCACGGGCGAGACGCCGGGCGGTCACGAGCGCCTCGTCGGTCGAGACGGTGACGATGCCGTCCATCGCCGCCAGATCGAGGTTCGCCGGCACGATGCCGTCGGCGATGCCCGGCACGCCGTGGGTGCCCCACGTGTGATCGGTGATCAACGGGCATTCGGCCGGCTCGACCGCGAACGCGAGCAGCGCCGGGTTGCGCTCCTTGAGCGCGTGCGCGACGCCGCTGATCCATCCGCCCGTGCCCTGCGCGCCGACCACGGCGTCGACCCGGCCCTCGGTCTGCTCCCAGATCTCCTCGCCGCTCACCCGCTGCGCCTCGGGATTGTCGGGGTTCTCGAACTCCCCCGGAAAGAAGTACCGGTCGGGATCGTCGGCCACGATCTCACGCATGCGCTCGATCGCGAGATCGATGTCGGTGCCCGCGCCGGGCGTGAGCACGAGGTCGGCGCCGTACGCGCGGATCATCGTCTTGCGCTCGTTGCTCATGCCCTCGGGCATCACGATCGTGCACCGGTACCCCTTGATCGCCGCGACCGCCGAACACGCGATGCCGGCGTTGCCGGTGGTGCATTCGATGATGGTCATGCCTGGGCGCAGGTCGCCGCGCTCCTCGGCCTTGGAGAGCATCGCGGCGTAGATGCGGTCCTTCACCGAGCCTGTCGGCCCGTACCACTCCACCTTGGCGAGCACGTCGACGCCGGGAGGCGCGACCCGCTGCAATCGCACGAGCGGGGTCCTTCCGATCCCGTCGAGCAGGGTCGGGATCTCGGCGCGGCGGGCGTCCCATGCGATCGGCGATGCGCCGCTCATACCGCCCGCATTCCCCGGTCCACGTAGCCGAGCCGCCTCGACACCGCGAGCGCCGAGTCCATGGCGAACCGTCCGAACCGTGGAAGGTCGACCGCCCGCATGCGGAAGGCCGGCCCCGAGACGCTGAGCGCGGCGACGAGGTCGCCCCCGAGGCCGCGCACCGGCGCCGCCACAGCGTTGAGGCCTTCCTCGAGCTCTTCCATCGTCTGGGCGTAGCCCCTGGCGCGGATCTCCGCGAGCTGCGCGCGCAGCTTGCGCACGTCGGTGATCGTGCGAGGCGTGAGCCGGGGAAGGGGCGCCCGCAGCATCCGGTCACGCTCGGCGTCGGTCGCGAAGGCGAGCAACACCTTGCCGTTCGACGTGCAGTGCAGCGGCGTGCGCTGTCCGATCCAACTCACGCTCACGATCGAGCGAGTGCCGGCGACCTGGTCGATGTAGACGACCGACTCCCCCGAGAGTACGCCGAGGTTCACCGTCTCCCGTGTCCGCTCGGCGAGGTCGTCGAGGATCGGACGTGCCGCGCGCACGAGGTCGTTGCCGCCGACGGCGGCGCCCGCGAGCGAGATCAGCCCCATGCCGAGCCGGAACTTCTCGCTGATCGGGTCGCGCTCCACGAACCCCCGCTCGGCGAGCGTCGTCATGAGCCGGGAAGCGGTGGCCTTGTGCACCTCGAGCTTGCGGCCGAGCTCGGTGACGCCGAGGGCTCCGTGCTCGCTGATCAGCTCGAGCGCTCGGATCGCCCGGCGCACCGACTGGAGGTTCCCGCCGCTCTCGCTGTCGTTTCGCATGTCGCAACGCCTCTATCTCGTGCGCAACCAGCGCCGCGGACGCTACGCGCCGACTCGAGGCCTGTCAAACGGCTGGTACGTTCGGCCGATGGCGATCGAGTACGCGTGGCGTGGCTCGTTCGAGAACCACGAGGTGAACCGCCTCCATGCCGAGGGCTTCGGCCATGGCATCTTGAACGACGACTGGGTCGGGCAGGTCGAGCGCCACAGCCTCGGGTGGGTGTGCGCGCGTCGCAACGGTGAGCCCGTCGGGTTCGTGAACGTCGCATGGGACGGATCGATCCACGCGTTCATCCTCGACACCCTCGTCACGGCCTCCGCCCGAGGGGAAGGCATCGGCACCGAGATGGTCGGGCTCTGCGCACGGGAGGCGCGAGTTGCCGGCTGCGAGAGGCTGCATGTGGACTTCGATGAGCACCTCAGCCCCTTCTACCTCGAAGCCTGCGGATCCACCTCGACGAGCGCCGGGTTGATCGACCTGTAGGAGACCGGTTGCGGCAGGCGCATCGCGATCGGCGACGCGCTCAGTGCCCAGCCCCTACCCTGTGCCGCGATGAGCGAGCGCTACTGGCGAGCCGCGGGGCCGAAGGCTTCCTACGACGTGGTCATCGTGGGCGCC
>DASVGA010000028.1:0-4895 GCA_036379795.1 Actinomycetota bacterium
GCATGACCACAGCTTCGGGGCAGGACACCGCGCCGCCGGCCGAAGCGCCTCACACGATCACCGTCTCGTCGAGCGCCACGATCGACACGACCCCCGACGAGGCGGTCATCACGTTCAGCGTTCGGAGCGAGGACGCCGTGAGCACCACCGCGCCGAACGAGAGCTCGCGGATCATGAACGCCGTGATCGCGGCCATGAAGTCGCTGCAGGTCACCGAGCGCGACATGGAGACCCAGCACATCAGCGTCTCGCCGCAGACCATCGACCGCGGAACGCCGAGTGAGTCGACCATCTACGCGTCGTCGACATCGCTGGACGTCACGATCCGTGACTTCGACGTGATCGGCCCCGCGATCGAGAAGGGAGTGAAGGCGGGCGCGACGAGCGTGCGTGGCGTCAAGTTCCAGGTCTCCGATCCCGTCGAGGTGCACAAGCGAGCCCTCCGGGCGGCCGTCGAGAACGCTCGCGCGAAGGCCGATGCCCTCGCATCGGCGGCCGGCACGAGCGTCACGGGCGTGGTCCGCATCCGCGAAGGGGGCTCACCTGCCACCCCCATGCCGTACCTCGCCAGGAGCCAGGCCTATGCGGCCTCCGATGCCGCGCTGACCGTCGTGCCGCCTCGGGACATCACGACCAGGGTCTCGGTCTCGGTCATCTGGAGCGTCGGCTGACGATCGCTCCGCGCCGCCTCACACGGCGTGGAGCTGAGGTTCCGTGGACTCCTCGGAGGCGGGTGCGGCGACCGGGGTGATCTCACCCGGGAGCGAGACGACGAACCGGGCGCCGCCGGTCGAGGCGTCTTCGACGTGGGCCGAGCCTCCGTGCAGCTCCGCGAACCGCTGCACGAGCGAGAGCCCGATGCCCATGCCGCGGCCGCTGGAGACTTCCCCTTGCCGGAACGGCTCGAAGAGCGCGAGCTTCAGCTCGTCGGCGACGCCGGGACCATCGTCCTCCACGACGATCTCGACACGGTCGGCTTCGGCCGTGATGTCCACCAACACGGCGGTGCCCTGGGGCGTATGGCGAGCGGCGTTGACGAGCAGGTTCTCGATGATCCGCTCGACCTTGCCCGGATCGACGTCGACCAGCACGGCATCGGCTCGGATGCGAATCGGATGGTGCGCGAGTTGCTCGAGGTCGACGATCACCCGACGGGCGAGCACCCCCACGTCGGTCGGCTTGCGCCTCGGCTGCAGCTTTCCCCGGTCGATGCGATCGAGATCGAGCAGGTCGTCGATGAGGCGGTTCATCTTCCGGCCGCTGTGCTCGATCACCTGATGCAGGGCCTCGCGCTCCTCGTCCGACAGGTGCAGCTCCGCGTCGCGGCGGATCGTCTGCATCGCGCCGAGGATGCCGGCGAGCGGTCCCTTGAGATCGTGGGAGACCGCGTGCAGCAGCGTGTCCTTCACGTCGTTCATCTCGCGCAGGTCGCTCGAGCGGTCGGCTTCCTGCTCGAACAAGCCCCACTGCGCGTCGATGATCGAGCGCAGCGTGTCGAGCAGCATCGCGGCGGCGAGGAAGACCGCGAACCGCACGATGCCGTTCCAGTAGGGCACGGGGTCGGTGCTGTTGGTCGCCGGCGACGACAGCACGTCGCTCACGAGACCGGCAGCGGTCGAGACGACGACCGCGACCGCGCCCCAGCGGCGACCGAGGTTCCAGGTCACGAGCCCGATCGGCATGAGGTAGAGCAGCGAGAGCGAGAACTGCAGGCCGGTGAGGTAGTCGAGCACGCTCACGACCGCGATGAACGCGAGACCGAGGATGGCCACGAGCAGCGGGGACTTCCCGTCGAAGAAGCCCTTCGTGCTTCGGAGCACCCGCCGGTCCAGCTCCGGCCGATCGCTGGGTTTCGGTTCCACCTGTCATGACTCGACAGGCAGGGTGACTACCTTGAGTGGGGTAGCGGGTTTCGGGATCGGCCCGGATCGCGTTCCGGTCAAGCCCCTGCGAGCATCACGGCGAGCGCGCGGAAGGCGCGCCCCCGGTGACTGATGCGGTCCTTCTGCTCGTCGCTGAGCTCTGCCATGGTCTCGTCCCAGCCGGCTGGGATGAAGATCGGGTCATAGCCGAAGCCCCGCGCGCCGCGTCGCTTGGCGACGAGAGCTCCCTCGCACACGCCCTCGGCGTGCTCGGCTCGACCGTCGGGCCAGGCGATCGCCGCGATGCATCGGTAGCGCGCGCTGCGCCCACCCGATGGCACGCCGCGCACCGCGCGCAGCAACGCGTCGAGGTTCTGCTCGTCCGTCGCATGCTCCCCCGCGTACCTCGCCGAACGGTGGGCGGGCGCTCCGCCCAGCGCGTCCACCTCGATGCCCGAATCATCGGCGATCGCGGGAACGCCGAGCGCCGCCGACACCTGCACCGCCTTGAGCATCGCGTTCTCGAGGTAGGACGAGCCCGTCTCCTCGACATCGGGGAACGCAGCCGGGTCGTGGTTCTCGACGGTGAGCCACTCGACCGGCCAGTCACCGCAGATGCGCGCCAGCTCGCGCAGCTTGTGCTGGTTCCGTGACGCGATGGCCAGCCGCTCGGGGAAGGTCACGGCGTGTACCCGCCTCAGGCGCCGAGCGCCTCGCGCTGCAACTCGGTGAGCCGCTCGATGCCTCCGGCCGCCAGGTCGAGCATGCGATCGAGCTCATCCCGCGTGAACGGCGTGCCCTCGGCCGTTCCCTGCACCTCGACGAGGTCACCCGACCCGGTCATCACCACGTTGAAGTCCACGCCGGCGCCGGCGTCCTCCTCGTAGCAGATGTCGAGGAGGGGCTCTCCCCCGACGATGCCCACGCTCACCGCCGCGACGCTGTCTGCGAGCAGGTCGCCGGGCACCGCTCCCCGGTCCGCGAGCGAGCGGAGCGCGAGGGCCAACGCGATGTAACCGCCGGTGATCGACGCGGTGCGTGTGCCGGCATCGGCTTGCAGCACGTCGCAGTCGATCGTGATCGTGCGCTCGCCGAGGCGCGAGAGATCGGTGACGCTTCGCAGCGACCGTCCGATCAGCCGTTGGATCTCCTGGGTGCGTCCGCCCGGACGGCCGCGGTTGACCTCACGCGACGATCGGTCGGTCGTCGAGGCAGGAAGCATCGAGTACTCGCCCGTCACCCACCCCCCGCCGGTGCCCTTGAGCCAGCGCGGCGCGTCGTCGGAGACGCTCGCGGCCACCAGCACCCGCGTCTTGCCCATCGAGAACAGCACGGAGCCGGCCGCCCACTCCTGGAAGCCGAGCTCCCAGCTCACCGGTCGCAGCTCGTCGGGAGACCTTCCATCGGGACGGGTCACGGCGCAGCCCTCACGGCCTGACCTTCAGGGTCGCGCCGTCCTGCGCGAGCTCGATCGGACCGTCGAACGCCGCCGTCGCCTCGACCAGCGAGACGGCGGGATCGAGGGTCGGCAGGATGTGTGTGAGCACCAGCCGCTTCGCGCCGGCTTCCCTGGCGTGCTGGGCCGCCTGGGTCGCACTCATGTGGAAGAACGCCTGGCTCGACGAGTCCTGGTAGGTCGCCTCTGCCACGAACAGGTCGCTGTCGCGCGCCATCTCGACGACGGCTGGGCACGGACCCGAATCACCCGTGTAGGCGAGCACCGCGCCGTCGGCTTCGATGCGGAAGCCAACCGATGACACGCCGATGTGGGTCATCTCGAACGTCTCGAAGCGCAACGGCCCGACCTCGAAGACATCCCCGCCGACGACGGTGCGGAAGTCGTAGGCCTCGGCCATGACGTTGCGACCGTTCTCGCTCGTGAGCATGGTCATGCCCTCGACGAAGCCCTCGGGCGAGTAGAAGGGGAGGTGCGGCGATCCCATGCCCCCGTAGTGACGCGCGTAGAAGGCCGGCAGCACGTCGATGAAGTGGTCGGTATGCCCGTGGGTGATCACGATCGCGGCGATCTCGTCGATGCCGACGAACTCCTGCAGGCGCGCGAACGTTCCCGTGCCGGCGTCGAGCCACACGTGCGTACCCTCGTGGCTGAGCAGGTGCCCGCACGTGGCGCCCCCGGGGCCGGGCCACGTGCCGGCCGAGCCGAGCACCGTCAGCTCCACGTGCCACCCCCGACGGGCTCCGCCTGCGCGGCGCCGACATCGGACAGCTCCGGACCGAGGAACACTCCGGCGACGCGCTCGAAGGCAGCCGGATCGCCTGTCGCGAGGAACCGGTGTTCGGGTGGACCTGCGTCTGCTGCACGCAGGAGCCCTTCGGCCACGAGGGTCGCGTACACGTCCCTGCCCGTGGCCTCGGCCGAGGAGACGAGCGCCACGTCCGGGCCCATCTCGAGCTGAAGGAGGCCCGAGAGCAGCGGATAGTGCGTGCAGCCCAAGATGAGTGTGTCGATGCCGTCGGCCATCAGCGCAGAAAGATACCCGCGCGCGGCGGCACGCAGCTCGTCGCTCGTCGTGTCACCGCGCTCGACGTGCTCGACGAAGACCGGGCAGGCGACCGAACGGAGCGTGACCGGCGCCCCGGTCGCTGCGACCGCGCGGTCGTAGGCGCCGCTCGCGACCGTGGCTTCCGTGCCGATCAAGCCGATGCGGCCGTTGCGCGTCACGTGCACGGCGGTGCGCACCCCGGGGTCGATCACCCCCACCACGGGGATGCCGGCCCGGCGGGCGATGTGGTCGATCGCGCTCACCTCGATCGAGTTGCAGGCAACGACGAGCATCTTGACGTCGCGGTGGACCAGGAGGTCGGCGATCTCGAGCGCATGACGTCTGATCTCGTCGACCGGCTTCGGTCCGTACGGGAACCGTGCGGTATCGCCCACGTACACGATCGGTTCGTGCGGCAGCTGGTCCATGACGGCGCGCACGACGGTGAGGCCGCCGACCCCCGAGTCGAAGACCCCGATCGCCCGAGGATCGCTCATGCGGGTTCCGCTGAGTGCTTCGATGCGGTCAC
>DASVGA010000029.1:0-3760 GCA_036379795.1 Actinomycetota bacterium
GCGTCGCGGTGGATCGACTCGGCACTCCGGCCTTCCTCGCGTTGCTGGAGCGCGGTGCCCAGGTACAGGACTCGGCGCCCGTGACGCAGCAGGCACGTCGGGTGAAGACGCCGGAGGAGATCGAGCTGTTCGACGTGAACGCCGCTCTGATCATGGAGATGCTCGCGGCGTTCGAGGGCGCGATCGCCCCGGGTGTGAGCGAACGCGAGCTGCTCGCGGTGCTCTCCGACGTGATGGTCCGGGGCGGCGGAGAGTACCTCGCGACGACAACGGTCTGCTCGGGGCCCAACACGAACCCGTGGCGGGCCGAGGCCACCGACCGACGGATCGAGCAAGGCGACCTGGTCTTCGTCGACACCGACACGGTCGGCATCGAGGGTTGCTTCTTCTGCGTCTCGCGCACCTTAGCGGTCGGGGCGCCGACCGCCGAGCAGCGCGCGATCTACCGGGAGTCGCACGAGTGGCTCGTCGAGATGACGTCCCTCGTGCGCCCCGGCATCACGTGCGGGGAGCTCGCCGAGCTGGCGCCGGCGTTGCCCGCCCGGTTCTCGGCGCAGCGGTACGAGTGCTTCTTCCACGGCATCGGGCTCGAGGAGGAGAACCCGAGCGTGTGCCACCCGGACGACGAGCAGCCGAACCCCGAGACCGAACTCGAGGAAGGCGCTGCCCTCGTGGTCGAGCTCTACGCCGGGGAGCCGGGAGCCCGCGATGGCGTGAAGCTCGGCGACGAGCTGCTCGTCACGACCGGCGGACACCGCGTGTTCGCGCCGTACCCGTTCTCCGAAACCCTGCTCGCCTGACGGCGCCGAAGGCGCGATGCATGCGGACCGACGTCGGCGGGTAGGTCTGCGGCACACAGGAGGGGACCCGATGGATCCGACCGACGAAGCAACCGAGGGCATGCCCGGTGCGACGGACGCACCCACCTTCCGAGGGGAGGAGGCCACGCACGAGGCCGGGCCCTATCGCCTCGTCGACGGTCCACGACACGTCACGCACGAGCGTTCGAGCGAGATCCCCGGCCACTACGAGGCGACGTTCGAGACCGGCACGGGTGAGCGCGGGGATCGGTACATGACCGACAAGGGACGCGCCGAGCTGTTGCGCCTCACCGACGCCGGCCAGGAGACCTTCACCCGTGAGGAGCTCGACTGGCTCACGACCGAGCCCACGCTCGACGCGCTGCTTGCGAGCATGGCCGGTGAAGGGGCCGAGGGCGCCTAGCGTCCGAGTCCGTTCAGTCCGCCAGCCCACGAGCCCAGGCGATGACCTCATCGGCCGTGCGGTAGTTGAGGATGCGGTCGCGCGAGACGCCCGCGAGCGCTGCCGTCGCCATGCCGAACGGCAGGAAGTCGAGCTCCGCGGCGCTGTGAGCATCGCTTCCGATCGAGAACCACCGGACCCCGGACCCGACCGCGACCCGGGCGAGGTCGACGTTGAGATCCTGCCGCGCAGGCGTGGCATCGAGCTCGATCGCCTTGCCGAGCCGAGCGGCCTCGTCGAACACGCGCGGCCAGTCGGCCGTGAGCCCGACCCGACGCCCGTACATGCGGGCTTTCGGATGCGCCAGCACGTGCACGGCAGGGTTCCGCAAGGCGGCGAGGTAGCGATCGGTCCGGTCGTCGGTGTCACGCAGCTTCGTGTGGAAGGCCCCGAGCACCAGGTCGAGGGGCGCCAGGGCCGTCGCATCCATGTCGCAGGACCCGTCGAAGAACACGTCCATCTCGATCGACCGCAGGATGCGGAAGCCGTCTCCGGCTGCGGCCCACGAGGCATTGAGCGCCTCGATCCTGTGGCCTTGGGACGCGAGCTCCTCGGGGGTCATGCCTCGCGCGATCTTCAGGCTCGACGAGTGATCGGTGCTCGCGATGAAGGTTCGTCCGAGCGAACGTGCGATCGCCGCCATCTCTTCGAGCGGGAGCACGCCGTCGCTGTCGGTGCTGTGGACCTGCAGGTCGGCGTGCGGTGTCGACTCCCATGCGGGCTCCGCGTCGAGCACGCGTCGCACCTGGGCATAGGTGAGGTATCCCCGTCGAGACTCGTCGGGCTCGAGAACCGGCGGCGGGTCGTCGAGCCAGCCGTGGATGTGGGCGGCGAGCCACGGGCCGACCGCACGCAGCTCGGTGAGGGATCGTCCGGCCGCGGCGACGTCGGCGGCCTCCTCGGGCCAGAACCGAGCAGCTCGCGAGGCGCGTTCGAACGCCTGCTTGCGGTGGCTAGTCTCGTCGGCCCCTGCGACCAGCAACAGCTCGCCGATCGCCGCGTTGTCGAGGGCCGGCTCGATCACCACAACGAGGGCTGCGTGGCCGGCTCGGGCTCTGCGGTGGCGGCACGGCGCGATCGTCTGGAGAACCGGTGCACGACGCCGGTCGCGCCGTCATCGAGCGCCGGCCAGCGCCGGCGTCCGGCATGCACGAGGGCCGCGACTCGGCGTCGGAGGTGCTCGCGTTCGCGCGGTGACGCGTAGGAGCGCGGATAGAGCTCACGGTAGCGAGGCACCAGGTCGGGATGGTGCTGCTCGAGCCACGGCATGAACTCCTCGCGCACGCCGGGACGCAGGTGCAGCATGATCGGGGACACGTGCGTGGCGCCGGCTTCGAGGGCTGCCTCGACCACGGCGCGCATCTGGTCGGGCGCATCGCTGAGGCCCGGGAGCACGGGGGCCATGAGCACGCCGGCCGGGATGCCCGCCTGCGTCAGCGCAGACACCGCCTCGATGCGGGCCTTCGGATGCGGGGTGCCGGGCTCGGTCTCGCGCCAGACGCGCTCGTCGAGCGTGCCGACCGAGAACGCGGCGCTCACGTCCGTGCGCTCCATGGCGGCCTGCAGCAGGTCGATGTCACGGGTGATCAACGTTCCCTTGGTCAGGATGGAGAACGGGTTCCGCTTCTCGGTCAACGCCTCGATGATGCCGCGCATGAGCCGGTACCGTCCCTCGACGCGCTGGTACGGATCGGTACCGGTACCCATGGCGATGTGCTCGCCCGTCCAGCGAGGCGCGGCGAGCTGTCGCCGCAGCACATCGGGGGCGTTCACCTTGACCACGATCTTCGACTCGAAGTCGCGGCCCGCGTTCATGTCGAGGAAGGTGTGCGTCGGCCTCGCGAAGCAATAGGTGCACGCATGACTGCAGCCCCTATAGGGGTTGATCGTCCAATCGAAGGGAAGCCCGCCCCCCGGCACACGGTTGATGACGGACTTCGCTTCGACCTCGATGCATTCGATGCCGCGGAACTCGGGTGTGTCGAAGGTGCGACGAGCGATCTCGAAGAGCTGCTCCGGCATCCAGCGAGACTAGAACATACGTTCGAGTCCGGTCAAGGGACGAGCCGCATCCGGCACCGAGTGTCTACCATCCCACCGTCCGCTCGATCGAGCAGAAGGAGGAAACCATGGACGAGACCACGAACGAGCTTCGCGACGAGGACATGCAGACGCAGATGCCCGGCGTCACCGCATCGACGGAGACAGGACCGCGTGACGCAGACGGGACCGACGCCGACGGTACCGACGGCGACGCGACGGACGGAACCGACGGGGACGGCACGGACGCCGATGGTACCGACGGAGACGGCACCGACGCCGACGGGACCGATACCGCGACCTCGTGACGGTCGCGACGCTCCCCATCGAGCAGGCGGAGCTGGGGGCGCTCGCCCGATGCACCGGTGACGTCGGCCGATTCCTTGCCGAGGACTGGGGACATCGGGCGGGCGTCTTCCGCGCGGGCTCGCGCTCGGGGTTCGGCGACCTGCTCACG
>DASVGA010000030.1:0-3349 GCA_036379795.1 Actinomycetota bacterium
CGAGGCCGCAGCCGAGCCCGACACGGCCGCGAACGACGAGACGGTCGACGCCGCACGCCGGGCGGCCGCATGCCTGCAGCAGGCCTTCCCCGACGTCACGGGTCCGTTCGTGCACGTGCGCCGAGCCGCGTACGAGGGCGAGCCCGCGTTCCTGGGCGTCGTGGTGGAAGGCACCGAGCCCGCCGTGGTGACGATCCACGTCGCGGCGATCGGCGGCTGCACGGGGCTCGCGGTCGCCTCGCAGACCGGCTGACGTCACCCTCGGGCATGCTCGGGAATGTCCGAGCGTTACCGCTGTGGGAGGATTCCGTGACCATGGGCGACGAACGCAGCGTGATCGTGATCGGATCGGGGCCGGCCGGCTACACGGCCGCCCTGTATGCCGCCCGCGCCAACCTCGCGCCCCTGGTGCTGAAGGGGCTCGACGCGGGCGGACAACTCATGCTCACGACCGACGTGGAGAACTTCCCCGGATTCCCCGACGGCCTGCTCGGTCCCGAGATGATGGATCGGTTCGAGAAGCAGGCGGCCCGGTTCGGAGCCGAGATCCTGCCGCTGCACGTGACCGAGGTGGATCTGTCGAGCCGGCCCTTCCTCGTGAGCGCCGGCGACCAGCGATGGCGAGCCTCGACCGTCATCGTTGCCACCGGCGCGAGCGCTCGCTGGCTCGGGGTGCCGGGCGAGGAGCAGCTCCGCGGGCGAGGCGTCAGCGCCTGCGCCACCTGTGACGGCTTCTTCTTCAAGGACCGCGAGCTCGTCGTGGTCGGCGGCGGCGACACCGCCATGGAGGAGGCGACCTTCCTCACGAAGTTCGCCTCCAAGGTCACGATCGTGCATCGGCGCGACGAGTTCCGCGCGTCGAAGATCATGCAGGAACGTACCCTCGCGAACCCCAAGGTCGACGTCATCTGGAACACGGTCGTGAGCGAGATCCTGGGCGACGGTGCCGTGACCGGGGTGCGGCTGACCGACACCGTCACCGAGGCGACGCGTGAGCTCGCCACCGACGGTGTCTTCGTGGCGATCGGTCACGATCCCAACACGTCGCTGTTCGCCGGGCAGCTCGACCTCGACGACAACGGGTACGCGATCGTGCAGGAGCCTCGCACCCACACCAACGTGCCGGGTGTGTTCGCTGCGGGCGACGTGACCGACACGATCTATCGGCAGGCCGTCACGGCCGCCGGTCAGGGCTGCAAGGCTGCGATCGACGCCGAGCGATTCCTCGAGGAGCAGGCGCATGCGAGTGCCTGAGCCTGGGAATCAGCGGAAGGCCGCGCGCGTTGCAGCGTGCGGCGCCTGAGCGCGGCTCGACGGAACGCGTCGAGGCGGCAGGCCACCCGGACAGCGACGGGAGAGATGAGGATCATGACGAACGTGAACAGCGTGACGGACCAGGAGTTCCAGGGCTCGGTGCTCGACTCCGAGACCCCGGTGCTCGTCGATTTCTGGGCGGAGTGGTGCGTGCCGTGCCACATGGTGTCGCCGGTCGTCGAGGAGATCGGTCAGGACAAGGGCGATGACCTGAAGGTCGTGAAGCTCAACATCGACGAGAACCCTCAGGCCACCCGGACGTATGGCGTCATGAGCATCCCGAGCCTCATCCTGTTCAAGCAGGGCCAGGAAGTCGCGCGCGTCGTCGGCGCGAAACCCAAGGACGCCATCCTTCGCGACATCGAGCCGCATCTCGCCTGACCCGGGTCCGAGGCTCGCCCGCTCGGCACGGCGCGGTTGCCGCAACGCGCGAGGGCGGCGCAGACTCGGCGGGTGCGAATCTACCGGGTCGGCGACGAGGGCCGAGAGATCGGCGACATCCAGGAGCGCCTGATCGGCCTCGGCCTGACGATCGACCCCGGCGAGCTCGGAGGCATCTTCGGCGCCTCGACCGACGACGCCGTCCGCAGGTTCCAGAGCGCTCGGAGTCTGCGGGTGGACGGGCTCGTGGGCCCCGATACCTGGGGGCACCTCGTCGAAGCGGGGTACCGCTCCGGCGATCGAACCCTCTACCTGCACTCACCGATCTTCCGCGGCGACGACGTGCGGGCCTTGCAGCGCAAGCTGAACGCGCTCGGCTTCGACGCTGGGCGCGAGGACGGCATGTTCGGGGTCACCACCGACCGAGCGCTGCGTGAGTTCCAGCGCAACGTCGGCGACGAGCCGGACGGGATCGCCGGCCCGCAGACCATCGAGACCCTCGAACGCATGCGTCCGATCGAGGCCGGCCCGAGCCGGGCCGTCGTCCGGGAAGCCGAGGAACTCCGCGGCGTGCAGCGAACGATCGAGTCGCAGGTGCTCGCGATCGACCCCGGTGAGCGCGACGACGCGGGCGCCGAATGCAGGTACGCGATCGCGGAGATGCTTCGGGACGAGCTCCTCGCGATGGGTGCCAAGCCCGTGATGGTGGGAGGGCACGACGAACGGCTCGCCCCCGCCGACCCAGCCCGCGCCGCCAACGAGCTCGGCGCGGCGATGTGCATCTCGATCGCGCTGACGTCGGGCATGCCCCAGGCCTCGGGCCCCACGGTCTCCTACTTCGGGAACGAGCAGACGCACTCCCCCGGCGGCATGCTGCTCGCCCAGCTCATCCTCGAGGAGATCGAGGCCGCGCTCGGCACGAGGGGGCGGCTGCAGCGGCTCTCCATCTCGATCCTGCGCGAGACGCGCATGCCCGCGGTCCTGATCGAACCGACGACCCCCACCGACGCCGACTCGCCGCCGTCCGGAGTTTCCCCGACGTTCGGCGAGCACGTCGGGCGTGCTGTCGCCTCGGGCATCAGCCGCTTCTTCGGCGACTGACGAGCCGCAGGAACACCCCGAGCACGGCGCCGAGCGTCACAGCTCGGAGCGCTCGCTGCGGCTCGGTCAGGTGCGGCCGCGACGTCGAGGGGCCGGCGGTCATCGGAGGGCTATGCTACGCGCCCATGCGCTTCTGCTTGATGCTCGAGGGACAGGAAGGCGTCACCTGGCCCGACTGGCTCGACGCAGCGCGAACGGCCGAGCGCCTCGGATTCGAGGCCATCTTCACCTCCGACCACTACCTGTCGGTCATGCCGACATCCGGTCGCGACCGCGGCTCCTCGGACGCGTGGACGATGTTGTCGGCGCTCGCCGCATCGACCGAAACGATCCGCCTCGGCACCTTGGTCTCGCCGGTGACCTTCCGACACCCCTCGGTGCTCGCCAAGGCGGCGGTCACCGTCGATCGGGTCAGCGACGGGCGCGTCGAGATCGGCATGGGCGCGGGGTGGTGGGAGGAGGAGCACCGGACCCACGGGTTCCCGTTCCCCGACGCGCCGACCAGGTTCGACATGCTGGCCGAGCAGCTCGAGATCGTGCACGGCCTGTTGAC
>DASVGA010000031.1:0-2116 GCA_036379795.1 Actinomycetota bacterium
GGGTCGGTCAGGGTTCGACCGGTCAGCGGGATCAGCTCCCCGTCGAGCAGCGCTCGGCGAGATCCCTCCGGCAGGAATGCGACGATCGCCTTGCCGAGCGCGCACGCGTGCCAGGGGATCGATGCCCCGACCTCCAGGATCTGCACGGAGTTGTCCGGTCTGAAGACGTGATGCACGATCAGGACGTTCGAGCCGTGAAGCACGCCGACCCGTACCGCCTCGCCGGCTCGCGATGCGAGCGAGTCGGCCCACAGCAGCGACTTCGCGCGGAGTTGGTGATCGTCGAGGAAGGCGTTCCCCAGCTGCAGGATGGCGAGACCGAGCCGGTACTTGCCGGTCTCGGGATCTTGTTCGATCAGCTCCTGCGCCTCGAGGGTTCGTAGCAGACCGTACGCGGTCCCTTTCGCGAGGCCGAGACGTTCGGCGATGTCGGTGACCCCCAGACGGGACGAGCCGGTGCCCAACAGCTTCAGGATGCGGGCCGCGCGCTCGACCGATTGGATCGTGACGCGTCGTGGTCCCGAGCCCGAGGGCCGCGGCGATGAGGACTGGTCCGGCAGAGAGGTCGATGCAGGCTCCCTCAATGGTCACCCCCCAGCGAACGGGCGAGCGCGGCGAACAGGTAGGCCGTGGATGTCGCTCCCGGATCCTGGTGTCCGATGCTCCGCGTACCGAGGTATGACGCCCTGCCCTTGCGAGCCTGCATCGGCACGGTCGCACGCATGCCCTCGCGCGCAGCGTCGGCCGCCTTCGACGACGCCGAACAAGCGTCGCCACCCGCGCGGAGGTCGCGCTCGAACTCGGCGAGCGCAGGCGCGTACGCGTCGACGATGGTCTTGTCGCCTTCCTGTGCCGCCCCCAACTTCGTGATGCCGTCCAAGCCGGCCCGGAGAGCTGTGAGCAGCTCCTGCGGTCCGAACGTTTCGGCATCGCCGAACGACTCGCCGGCCCGCCGGAAGCAGGTGCCGAACAACGGCCCCGCCGCACCACCGACCCGGTAGACCAAGGTGCCGCCGACGCGGATCAGGAGCTCGCCCGCCGGCAAGCCCGTCGTGGCATCGAGATCGGTCACGGCGGCCGAGAACCCCCGATCCATGTTGATCCCGTGATCGGCGTCGCCGATCGCGGCGTCGAGTTGCGTGAGGAAATCCCGATTCGCCGCGATCTCGGCGGCGCACCCCCGGACCCACCGGCGGATCTCTCCGTCGCCCCAGACGGGCGCCCCGCCAGCCTCATCCTCGAGTCGGTCGGTCACCAGCTCACCACCTCATCCATCCCTTCACGGGGACCCCAGTTGAGACTGTTCGACTATGCCGAACGGAGTTGTACCTTGTCAATCGAGATTCGGTGTTCCTGAGCTATTGACATCTTCATACGAACAGACTTGGCTCACGACCGACACGGCCCCGGGGGTGGGGCCCGGTTCGGAGGGGGTGGTCGCTCAGATGTTCCTCGGAGAAGTGGTCGGCACGGCGTTGCTCATCCTGATCGGTGACGGCGTCGTGGCCGGTGTGCTCCTCGACAAGTCGAAGGCGCAGAACTCGGGCTGGGTGGTCATCACCTGGGCCTGGGCGATGGGCGTGTTCGTGGGTGTGCTCGGAAGCCTCGCCGTCTCGGACGGGGTCGCCCACTTGAATCCCGCAGTCACGGTGGGTCTCGCATCGATCGGCCTGTTCGAATGGTCGGACGTTCCCACCGCGATCGGCGGTCAGTTCATCGGCGCGTTCATCGGCGCCATCCTCGTGTGGCTCGCCTACCTCGTGCATTGGGGCGAGACCGAGGACCAGGGTCTGAAGCTCGCGGTCTTCTGCACCGGACCGGCGATCCGCAACACAGCGGCGAACGTCATCACCGAGGTCATCGGTACGTTCGCGTTGGTGTTCGGGGTGCTCGCGATCGGCGGCCTCACGCTCGGCGACGAGGCGCTCACCGGCGCCCTCGCAACCGGTGCGCTGCCCGTCGCCCTGCTGGTGCTCGCCATCGGCGGGCTCGTCTTCGGGCTGGCCCGCTTCGGGGCCACCACGACCAGCGCGGCGCACGCGCAGGCGGCCGCCGATGCCGCCGCGCTTGGTGCCGCCGCCGAGGGACGTGACGCGGCCGACGAGCTGGCCGGCGC
>DASVGA010000032.1:0-3681 GCA_036379795.1 Actinomycetota bacterium
GTTCCGTGGCGAGCTAAACGATCAGCTCCACGGCTTCTATCGCTCGACCTACACCGACGACGAGGGTGACCACACGATCGCGACGACGCAGTTCGAGGCGGCGGACGCCCGCCGGGCGTTCCCCTGTTGGGACGAGCCCGACCTGAAGGCGGTCTTCGGCATCACGCTGATCGTGCCGGATGGCGTGGTCGCCTTGTCGAACGGCCCCGAGGTCGAGCGCATCCCGCTGCCCGACGGGCGTCACCGGGTGAGGTTCGCCGACACGATGTCGATGTCGACCTACCTGGTGGCGTTCGTCGTCGGCCGACTCGAGATCACCGATCCGGTCGAGGTCGAGGGCGTGCCGCTGCGGGTGGTGCACCTTCCCGGCAAGGGACACCTCGCGAGGTTCGCGCTCGAGGCGGGGGAGTTCTCGCTGCGGTTCTTCACCGACTACTACGGCATCCCGTATCCCGACCGCAAGGTCGACTTCGTCGCCTTGCCCGACTTCGCGCAAGGGGCGATGGAGAACACCGGGCTCATCACCTACCGGGAGTCACTGCTGCTCGTCGATCCCGAGCACGCGACCCAGCCCGAGCTCGAGAACATCGCCGACGTCGTCGCACACGAGCTCGCCCACCAGTGGTTCGGCAACCTCGTCACGATGCGCTGGTGGAACGGGATCTGGCTGAACGAGGCCTTCGCCACGTTCATGGCGCTGCTCACGGTCGACGCATGGCGCCCCGACTGGGAGCGCTGGACGTCGTTCAGCCGGTACACGACCGCGGCCAAGGAGGTCGACGCGCTGCGCTCCACGCGCGCGATCGAGTATCCGGTGCACTCGCCCGACGACGCCTCGGGCATGTTCGACGTGCTGACCTATCAGAAGGGCGCGGCCATCCTGCGCATGCTCGAGCGCTACCTGGGCGCCGAGCGGTTCCGTGACGGCATCCGGCTCTACCTGGGCCGCCATGCCTACGGCAACACCGAGACGCACGACCTCTGGCACGCGATCGAGGAATCGAGCGGCGAGCCGGTCCGCCGCATCATGGATCAGTGGATCTGGCAGGGCGGGTATCCGCTGCTCACCGCAACGTCCGCCGACGACGGCGGCATCGCGATCGGGCAGCAGCGCTTCCTCGCCGATGGCGGTACCGATCACGCCGTGTGGGACGTGCCGTTGCGCGTGCGCGAGCTCGGCGGCGACGAGTCGTCGGTGCTGGTCCCGGCCGACGGTGCCGTGGTGCCAGCGCCTGACGAGCCCGCCGTCGTGGTGAACGCGGGCGCGAGCAGCTTCGTCCGGGTGCGGTACGAGGGCGGTCTGCTCGATCTGCTGACGGGCCGGCTCTCGGACCTCTCGCCGCTCGAGCGATACGGCCTCGTCGACGACCACTGGGCGGCGGTCACGTCGGGCGCGGCGACGGCCTCGGAGTTCGTGGCCGCCGCGTCGCTCTACGAGCACGAGGACGATCTCGCCGTGTGGCAGCAGCTGTTGCACGGCCTCGGCTGGTGCGACCGGTTCCTCGACGGCGAGCCGCGTGAACGTCTGCGGACCTTCGTGCGCCGGCTCGTGGCGCCCGCGATGGACCGGCTGGGTTGGGAAGCCGACGCCGACGAGCCCGATCGCATCCGGGCGCTGCGCGGCGCCCTGCTGCAGGGCCTCGGCACGCTCGGCGCCGATCCCAACGCCGAGGCCGCCGCGCGGGAGTTCGAGGCCGAGTCCCGCGCCGGCAAGCCGGTCGACGCCGCGCTCGCCGCGGCCGCGGTGAACGTGGTGGCGTTCAACGGCGATGGGACCGACTACGAGCACTTCTGGTCCGCCTACCGGGAGTCGCCCACGCCCCAGGAGCGCTACCGGTACCTGTTCGCGCTGCCGCTGTTCCGTGACGAGACGCTGCTCGATCGCACGCTCGAGGCGACGTTCGGCGACGGCATCCGCAGTCAGGACGCGCCGTTCGTGTTCTCCTACGCGATGACCAACCGAGACCTCGGCGATCGCGCGTGGGCGACCCTGCGGGAGCGGTGGAACGAGACGCAGGAACGGTTCCCGTCGCAGCTCACGATCCGACTCGCCGATGGAGCGCGCTACCTCACGACGCCCGAGCAGGTCGCCGAGGTGCAGGCGTTCTTCGCCGAACATCCGATCCCGCAGTCGGCGAAGATGCTCGAGCAGCTGCTGGAACGCCAGCGGGTGTCGGCGGCGCTCCGCGAGCGCGCCACGCCGGATCTCGAAACCTACTTCTGGAGATGACTCTCCACGAAGCGAGATAGCATTGAAGACAACTTGAGCTGTATCCACAATCCGATGCCAAGAAGTCCCTCCAGAAACTTCAATGCGACGAACACCCCTATGGCGAACCCGGTCTCCGATCCCCAATGAAGGATGAGGATCGTGAGCACATTCATGAGCATGTGCGCCGTTGTCGAGTACCAAATGGAGCCGGTAGCGATGCGGATCCTGGCGTAGAACACTCCTGTGCCGAAGAGAAATGCTAGAGCTGGCACCAGGCGCTGCTGGTCGGCTGCAAGCAAGCCCGGCAGGTGCGCAATGGCGAACAGCCCGCTCGAAATGCCGATTCCGGCGGGCCCCCCGAGGCGCAACGACAACCCATGAAGCAGGAAGCCGCGGTACGCGATCTCCTCGATGAACGCGGCGACAAACATCCCCGCCAGCACCAAACCCAGGAGAGCCAGGCCGCGATCTGCGGTCGACGGCGTGGCCACGCTGGCAATCAGCAGTACGCACGAGGTGACGAGGGGAATCGTTCCCCAGGCCGATATCACACCGCCGCCGAGCCCAACCGCTCGTCTCCAGCCGAGAGCGGTGATGATCACGAGCCACAAACCCGCCTCAAGCAGGGTCGGGACTAGCAGATGTCTCAAGACCGCGCCGACGGATGGACCGCTCATCCAGGCCGTGTGACTGAGGGCCGAACCGGCAATTCGCCACGAGATCGCTCGACCAGCCAGGTAGAGGACGATCGCAGCAGCGACGACGAGCCCGGGCGGAAGATCCACTCCTGAGGGGCTGGCGTGACGGCCCAGCTTGGCCCATGGGGCATGTGCGGTGCTTGGCCGACGTCCTTCATGCCCGGCCAATCGGTCACACACCGCGTGTTCTTGACGAGATCTTGCTGCCCGACCCCTCCTGGCCTGACGGCTCATGCCAGCGAGGCTCCAATTGCTCGTGTGTCCCGATTCCTGCTCGCGCAGGCGGCCAGACCAAGGTTTCGGGGCGGCTTGACAGGTTTCGTCCGACCCCCATACCGTTCGGACGCGAACGATCCTGTCGGTTCCTCAGAGGGGGGAGGCACGACGAGCCAGGCCACCATCGAAGCCATCGAGATTTCGACCGATCACTGGATCGGCGGCGAGCGCGTGTCGTCGACCGCGATCTTCAGCGACGTCTCGCCGATCGATGAGGAACCGATCGCCGAGGTGGCGCGTGGCGGCGCCGGCGAGGTCGACCAGGCGGTCGCCGCCGCCCGCGCGGCCACCAAGACCTGGGGCTCGATGCCGCCGAAGGAACGCGCCGAGACGCTCCATCGCATCGCCGACGGGGTGGAGGCGCGGGTGCCCGAGCTCGCCGCGGTCGAGACCCGCGACAACGGGTCGCTGCTCCGCTCGATGCGCAACTCCGTGATGCCGAGGGTCGCGCGCAACTTCCGGTTCTTCGCGGACCAGCTGCTCGCGCTGGAGACC
>DASVGA010000033.1:0-3292 GCA_036379795.1 Actinomycetota bacterium
GCCACCACCGTTCATCGTCCAGATGTTGGTCTGGCCGCCGCGGTCGCTGTCGAAGGCGATGCGGTTGCCGTCGGGGGACCACGCCGGCGAGCCGTCACGAGCCGCGTTGGACGTGAGGTTCGTCTCGTTGGCGCCGTCGGCGTCCATCACGAAGATCTCGCCGTTGCCCGTGCGCGTCGACGTGAAGGCGATGCGAGCGCCGTCGGGTGACCACGCGGGGTGCGCTTCGACTCCCGCGCTGTGGGTGAGGCGCCGCTGGTTGGTGCCGTCGGCGTCCATCACGAAGATCTCGGGGTCGCCGGTGCGCGTCGAGACGAAGGCGATCCGGGTGCAGTCGGGCGACCACGCAGGGTCGCGGTCGTCCGCCAACCCGGTCGTCAGCCGCAGCCTGGCCGTGCCATCGGCCGACATCGTGAACACGTCGGCGTTGCCGCGACGGCTCGTGGTGGCGGTGATGCGGCCGCATCGGTCCACCGGCGGCACGTCGGCGGTGAAGGTGGCCGTCACCGAGCGGGCGTTGTTCATCGTGACCTGGCACGTGCCGAGGCCCGAGCAGTGTCCGGACCAGCCGGTGAAGGTCGAGCCTGCGTCGGGAGCCGCCGTCAACGTCACGACCGTGCCGGTCGGGAAGTCGGCCTGGCAGTCGTCGGTGCAATCGACGCCCGCGGGGGCGCTCGTGACCCGGCCGCTTCCGGTGCCGGCGATCGAGAGGTCGAGCGTCTCGGCCGTGGTCGGGGTGCCCGAGAAGCGAGCCACGAACGCCTGGACCGACGCGCCGGTGAGCGACCAGGTGGTGCCGTCGAAGGTCCACGTGCCCCCGACCTTGGTGAACTCGCCCCCCACGTGCAGGTGCCCGCGGGCCGAGTCGGCCTGGATCGCCCAGATACCGTTGTAGCGGCAGCAGATGCCGGGGTTCCACGGGCTCGCGCTCGGCATCGCACGGCCGTCGGCGGGGTTGAGCGCTACGAGCCGCGGCAGGCGAAGGCAGCCGGTGTTGGGGTTGCCGTTGCTGCCGCAGAGCTGTCCGGGCGTCTGGGCCACGTACTCGAAGTGGCCTCCCACGTAGAGCACGTCGTCGAACCACCCGACCACCTGCGACGAGCCGGAGGTGTCGGTCTTCCAGAGTTGGGCAGCGGTGTCGAGGTCGAAGGCGCCGGTGAAGTCGGACCCGCCGGCCGCCATGAAGACCGCCCGCTTGCCGGTGCCCGGGTGGGTCTCGATCAGCAGGCTGATGCCGAACGAGCCGCTCGCGGCCGTGAGGTTCTGGGGGGTCCAGGGGATCACCTCACCGGTGTCGGCATCGACCTTGATCGCGGCCTTGGCCGGCCTGGTCACCCCGCCTTGCACCGTGCTGTCGCACTGGCAGGCGGCGACGATCGTCGAGCCCGCGAGCTCCATGTCACGGACCTGGGGGGGTGTGTTGTGCGCACGAAGCGAGAGATCGGTCTGCATCTGCGGAGGATCGAAGCCGGCCGTCGGCGTCTCGTCGAGCTGGAAGCTCAGCAGGCTCGACGTGCCGACGTAGATCGTGTTCGCGGTCGGCAGCACGCTCCTCACGATCGAGGTGCCGGGCGAGAAGGGCGCGACCGATCCGTCGGTCGGATCGATCGCTGCGATGTTGCGGCGCACGACGCCGCCCACGTGATCGAACGCTCCGCCGATGTAGAGGAGGCCGTCGGGGCCGAGCGCGAGGTCGTAGACGACCGCCACCCCGGGGTCGCGGGTGATCTCGGGGATCGTGATGGTGAGGTCGGGCGCGCCGGTCGCGGCATCGAAGACCGCCAGGTTCGACACGGTCCGCGCTGGGGTGCCGTTGGCGTGGCGCATCTGCGTGAACGTGCCACCGACCCACACGCGGTCTCCCACGACCTCGATCGTGCGGACCAGACCGTCGAGCATGCCGACGTCGTCGGATTCCGTGGCGGGCACGGCGGCGACCGCCGGGCCGGCGGGCAACAGCGTGAGCAGCGAGGCGAGCAGCGTGAGCGCGGTGATCCTCGCCGAGATGCGGGCGCGGCGGACAGACATGAAGGCGGATCCTCCCGGGGGGTCGGAGTGACGCGTATGGGTCCTAAGGTCCTACGAGGGTCGCATGCGCGCAGGTTTCGCAACAACGGACGGAAGTCGTAGCCTCGTCGGCCATCGGGCCTAGGCGGGTCCGTCTCCCCTCAGCGGCTTCCACCCAGCGGCCCGCCTCCGTACTCGAAGTGCATGCCGTCCGGGATCAGGAAGTCACCCCCCCAGTTGAAGCCGAGGCGCTCGAAGATCGCCACGATCCGGGGGTCCATCGTCGGCACGGCTCCGAAGGCGTTCTCGGGGGCGTTGATGTCGACGGCGGCCCCGTAGGCGTGGAACGACGGCGGGTTCGTGGGGCTGCGGGCCACCGTTCGCGCGTTGAAGCATCCGGCGGTCGAGTGGATCGCCGCGCCGAGTCCGCGTCGTCGGATCTCGTCGATGGCGCGAAGCAGGTCGCGCATGAACTCCCGGTGGCACGTGAGCTCGCCGAGCAAGGGGACCGTGCGGGTGACGAGGTTCGCCTCGACCCACGCCGGCGACAGCGTGAAGAAGGCCGGGTTGCCCGGGTCGGGGGCCGCCGCGAACTCGCCGAAGGCCTGCTTCAACACGATCGGTGGGTTCACGCCGTTCGCGACGCGCATGTACGGGCTGGCTCCGGGCGCCTCGACCCGCAGCAGCTCCGGGGGCGGGACGAGCCGGCGGATCATGCGTCGGAAGGTGGCGAGGTCGCGCCGGCTCTCGCCGTCGGCCGGGTGCGCGAGGGTGGCCCACAGGTGGCGGTCATCGACGATGCCGAGCTCGAGGCCGACGTCGCGCGAGACGAGCATCTCGGCCCAGCCGATGAGCTCCTCGGGCACCACGGCGCCGACACGTACCGAGCGGCGCCCGAACTCGAGCGTTCCGCCCACGCCGAGCCGACGGATCGAGGACGCGCGCGTGCCGATCACCGCGGCTCCTCGTTCGAGCGCGCCCACGACCCTCGCCCGATCGCTCGCCGGGAGGAACGGCCCCACCTCGGCCGGGTCCACCGCGAACGCGTCGATCGGATGCTCGAATGGCGCGGGCGGGTCGTCGACGACCGCACCGCCGGCGTCGAGCGAGCGCGTGAGCCAGGCCGTGTCACCGGCGAAGACGACGGCCTCGGCGAGCCCCTCGAGGCCACCGACCCGCTCGCGGAAGCCGGCAGGCAAGCCGCCGGGCGTCCACGCCAGGAAGTAGGGGGGAGGCTCGACCTCGGAGGCCCCGGGCGCAGCGGGAGCGTCGGCGGCCGAGTCGA